>JBJTSM010000371.1:0-6764 GCA_046076685.1 Planctomycetia bacterium
CAAGGCGATCGACGAGGGGCTCGAGGCGATGGCGTCCGCCACGGCTCCGTCGTCCGTGAGCGTGGCCGGGGCGCTCGCCCGGGCGCAGATCGCGATGCAGGATGGCGACAATCCGCGGGTGGCCGCCCTGCTCGAGCATCCCGTCCATGGTCCATGGACGGTTCTGAACGGTCAGGAAAAGGCTTTCACGCACGGCCCGCTCGCGCAGGCCACGGCCACCGCCGGCCTGCGCTTCTTCATCGAGACCGATCAGGCTGACAAGGCCGAACTGGCGATGAAGAAATTGGAGGAGATCGCCAGTGCCGCGGGTGCCGAGGCATCCGCCAGGCTGACGGCCATGTATCAGGGCATGGGCCGTGATCTGCATGAACAACTCGCAAATCTTGGCTCCGGCCCCGGTGCCGGCACTCCGCAGGCACAGGCCCGCTCGGCTTCGATCCTGACCGGCTTCGAGAAATTTCTCGAAGGCGTGGCCAAGGATTCAAAGCTGTCTTCGCAGATGTGGGCCGCCACGACCTACCTGAGCCTGGGCGCAGGCGAAGGAACGGGCTCGGCTGTTCCGAAGGCCAAGGCGGCGAGCTACCTCGACCGGGCGGCGGCCATCTACGAGGCGATGCTGGCCAAGGGAGGCGACGAGATCGCCAAGTTCGAGCCCTCCATCCGGTTGAAGATGGCGAACGTCTATCGGGAGCGGGAGAAGTGGGACGAAGCCCAGAAGCAGATGGACTGGATCCTGGCCGACAAGCGGAGGCAAAACACGCTCGATTTCCAGATCCAGGCTGCGGAATTGCTCCAGGAGGCGGCCGCCAAATCGACGGACAAGGCGAAGCAGGCGACCAGCTACGGCCAGGCCATCAGCGGCTACAAGCGACGCGGCGAGGCCGGTGATGTATGGGGCTGGGGCTGGGCCGTCATTTCCAACCGTTTGGAACAGCAGGCGTTCGCGGGATCGGATGAGAAATCGCTCGAGGCGCGGCGGAAGTTCTTCATGGCCCGGCTGAATGCTGTCAAGTGCCGCATGGAAAAGGCGGAGGCCGTGCCGCAGGAGCGGGAACGGGAGTTGCAGAAGGCGTTCGACTACCTCGAAGTCACCTACAAGATGCATCCCGATCTGGGTGGGCCGGATACGAGAAAACAGGTCGACAAGCTGCTGAAGGAGATCGAGAAGCGGCAAAACAAGCCACCGCGTGGCGTCGAGGGACTGAAGCAGGCGGCCGAGGCGGCGGCGGGCTGACGGGTAGCAATCGGGCGGACGAAATGTCCGGTGGGATCGTGGAAGCGAACGAGAGTGGCAGAGCAAGCATGAACACAAGCATGATCGGGAATCTCGCAACATTCTTCAGAACAGGTCGGCGTCGGCCGCAGGCCGCGACCGGCTTCGTGCAGGCGGCCGTCTGTCTGGTTCTGGCGCTGGCCTCGCAGTCCGCCCGCGGGCAGGCCGTGGACAGGGTGACGGTCGTCGGGGCGCCGGGCGTTTCCGGCCGGGTGGTGGACGTGTCGCCGCTCGTGGTCGAAGTGGAGACGAGCGACGGCGCGACGCAGAAGGTCGCGATCGAAACGATCCGCGAGGTGCAGTTCGGGGCGGAGCCGCAGTCGCTCAAAAACGCCCGATCCATGCTCCTTCGCGGCCGCGGTGCCGACGCGGCGAACGAGGTGGCCAAGATTCAGCCGGATGAAACCGAGGGGGCCGAGCCACTGGTGCTGGCCGAACTCGACTTCGTCCGCGCCGGCGCCGCGGGCCGGGCCGCGCTCGACGCCGGCGGCAATGTGGCCGGTGCCGCCAAGGCGGTGGCCGACTATCTCGCGAAGCATCCGAAGAGCCACCACTTCTTTCAGATGCAGGAACTCCTCGGCGACCTGCACGCCAAGGCGGGCCGCGCGGAAGATGCCGTCGCCGCCTACCAGAAGCTCGACGAAGGCCCCCCTGCCCTGAAGGTTCGGGCCGCAGCGGCGAAGGCGTCCATGCTCCTGGCGCAGGGCAAGCCCGACGAGGCGATAGCGCAATTCGACGTGGCGATCGGCCTTGCCGGCAACGAAAAGACCAATCTTCAGCAGAAACTCGCCGCCCAGTTGGGAAAAGCCAGGTGCCTGTCGCTCCAGGGCAAGCATGACGACGCGATCGGACTGGTGCTCCAGATCATCAAGGACGCCAATCCGGAGGAAAAGGAACTGCTGTCCCGCGCGTACGGCGTGCTGGGGACGGCGTACCGGGCCATGGGCGGCAAGGATCAGGATGCCCTGATCCAGTTTCTCACGGTGGATCTCGTCTACAACACCCTGCCGGAGACGCATGCCGAGGCGCTGTTCAACCTCGGCGAACTCTGGGAGAAGGGCAACAATCCGGAACGGGCGGGCGAGGCTCGGCAAAGCCTCAAGACGCTCTATGCCGCGAGCCCCTGGGCCGCCAAGCTGGAAGCGGCCAAATAGCCGGCAAAGGGCAAAATGGTGAAGGGCTTTGCAGCGCCGAGGCCTGCGAGGCTAGTCTGTATCACGGAAACGGTTTTTTCCTGAGGAGATCATTCATGCGGTGCGGTAACGTCGAGAGTGAATGCCGGGTCTGGGGCGGCCTTTTTTCGGCCGGGGCCTCCGCCGGCCTGTCGTCCTGGCTGGGGCGCTGCCTGCTGATCGTCGCCTCGTGCATGCCCTCGATGGCGACATGGGGGCTGGCGGCCGTGGCGTCGACGGCGATCGTCCCCACGGTGGCCTGCGCCCAGGAGGAGGACGCGGGCGAGGCTGGCGACGAAGCAGTCGACGAGGCTTCGGGAGAGGCGCAGCCGGAGGGCGAGAACATGCTCGTCTTCTTCTACAACGCCCTCGGTCTGCGGTACGTCATCGTGTTTCTCGCGCTGTCGTTCGGGCTCGTCGCGTTGCTCGTCATGTGCTTCATGCAGGTCCGGAGGGCCGTGCTCATTCCGGCCGGCCTGAGCCAGGCGTTCGAGGCGCACCTGGAGAACAAGGAGTACCAGCAGGCCTACGAACTGGCCAAGGCCGACGATTCCTACCTGGGCCACGTGCTGGCCGCCGGTATGGGCAAACTGCAGTCGGGCTATCCCGCCGCCGTCGAGGCGATGCAGGAGGAGGAGGGCGAGCAGGCGATGAAGCTGGAGCACAAGATCAGCTACGTCTCGCTCGTCGGTGGTCTGGCCCCGATGTTCGGCCTGCTCGGCACGGTCGACGGGATGGTGGCGAGCTTCATGATCATCGCCAGGTCGGAGACGGCCCCGAAGCCGTCGCAGCTGGCGATCGGCATCTCGCAGGCGCTCATCACGACGCTCATCGGGCTGTGGCTGGCCATCCCGGCCATCGCCTGCTACGCCCTCTTCAAGAATTGGCTGCAGAAGCTGACGGGCGACGTCGACGTGGAGGCGATGCGTCTGATGTCGCGGTTCCAGAACATGGGGAAGAAGTGATTCGCCATGGCACGTAAAAGCGGCGGTGGTCCCGCGAACACCGACATCGACATGACGCCGATGATCGACATGACGTTCCAGCTGATCACGTTCTTCATGTTCGTGATGAACTTCTCGGAGGCCGAGCAGGACGACCGCGTCCAGCTCCCGATGAGCCAACTGGCGAAGCCGACCGAGGGTGTCATGGACACCCCGATCACCCTGCAGCTCACCAAGGATGGGTCGATCATCTATGCCGGTGAGATGGTGCCGGTGGCCGACATTGGTGGCTATCTCGAGCGGGAAAAGACGGTGATGCTCGACAGCGGCAAGGAGCCGAACGCGGCGACCGTGATCGTGCGGGCCGACGGGCGGTCCAAGACGGGCGAGGTGCAGCAGATCATCAAGCTGTGCCAGGAGAAGGGGTTCGAGAAGTTCGCCCTGCGGGCCCAGTACGACGAGGGACGGTGATCGATGGCCAAGCGTGAATCGTCCCTCGGCGACAAGATCGCGATCGACATGACGCCGATGATCGACGTCGTGTTTCAGCTCATGTCGTTTTTCATGTGCACGCTCAAGGTCGTTGCGCCGGAAGGTGATTTCGACATCCGCATGCCGCTGGGCAAGTCGGCCAGCGCCGTGGTGGACGATCAGCAGGTGCCGCCGATCCGGGTGAAGCTGTCGGCCGGGCCCGACGGGTCGCTCGCGGGCATCGCGATGAACGGCAATCCGGTCGTCGATTACGCCGACCTGCAGAAGAAGGTGCTGTCGCTCGTGGGCACGGGCCGCGGTCCGAACTCGCTGGCGGACAAGACCGAGCTCGAGCTCGACTGTGACTACGGCCTCCGGTACGTCAACGTCGTCCGAGCGATCACGGCGGTTTCGGGCACCGTCACCGACGGTCAGATCGTCGAGCTGATCAAGAAGATCAAGTTCACGCCGCCGAAGGCCGGCGGGTAGCAAGCGGTTCTACCGGCGGGGGTGGAACCTTTCGTGCACGCTGCGGAGGCGGGACGCATCGACGTGCGTGTAGCGCTGAGTGGTCGCGATGCTCGCATGACCGAGCATCTCCTGCACGTGCCGCAGGTCCACGCCGCCGGCGACGAGATGCGTGGCGAAGCTGTGCCTGAGCGTGTGGGGGCCGATGTCGGGGGGCAGGCCCGCCTTTTCGGCATGGAGTTGCACGATCTCCCAGATCCGCATGCGCGAGAGCCGGTTGCCCCGGGCGGAGAGCACCACCCAGGCGGGGACGCCGCCCGCGCGGGCGGCGAAGGCCGTCCGCGGTCCGTCGATCCAGGCACGCAGGGCCGCGATGGCCCGTCTGCCGAGCGGCACGACCCGCTCCTTGTTTCCCTTGCCGCGGCAGGTGCAGAAGCTCTCGGCCAGGTGGACGTCGGTCAGCCGCAGGGCCGACACCTCCGAGGCGCGGCAGCCCGTCGCATAGAGCAGCTCCAGCAGCGCCTTGTCCCTGAGCGCCTTGTCGCTGCGGCCGGACGCCGTTGACACGGCGGGGCTCTCCAGGAGGCGGTCGACCTGATCAGGAGAGAGCGTGCCCGGGATCACGTCCGCGCGGCGGCCGGCCGTGAGCAGTTCGGCCGGGCTCTCCCGCACCACCCCCTCGAGTTGCAGAAACGCGTAGAACGTGCGGAGCGTGGCCGCCTGACGGGCCACGCTCGCCCGGGCCAGCCCTCGCTTGTCGAGGGAGGCCAGATAGTCCCCGAGATCCCGCACCGAGAGCGTGGCCGGGCCCGTGGCCCCGAGCCAGGCGGCGAAATCCCGCAGGTCGCGGCGGTAGGCCTCCTGCGTGTTGGCCGAGAGCGCGCGTTCGTGGCGGATGTAGGTGAGGAACCGCTCCACCAGGATGCCCGTCGAACTTCCCTGCTCCGCCAGCGTGGGGCCGCCGTCGAGGATCACCCGACGTGCCCGGCGGCCTGGCTTCTCGTGCGCGGTCATGGGGCTTCTGCGGCTTACGCGTCGTAGCCAAGGTTCGGCGACAGCCACCGCTCGGCTTCGGCCACCGCCATGCCCTTGCGGGCGGCGTAGGCCTCCACCTGGTCGCGGGTGATGCGGTCCACCGCGAAGTATCGGCTGTCAGGGTGGGCGAAATAGAGCCCGCTGACGCTGGCCGCCGGAACCATCGCAAAGCTCTCCGTCAACGACATCCCCGCCCCTGCGCCGGCGTCGAGCCAGCGGAAGATGGACTGTTTTTCCGTATGGTCCGGGCAGGCCGGATACCCGGGGGCGGGGCGGATGCCGCGGTATTTCTCGTCGATCAGGTCCTCGGGCGTGAGCGACTCCCGGCGGCCGTAGCCCCATTCCCGCCGGACCTTGGCGTGCAGCCATTCGGCGAACGCCTCGGCCAGTCGGTCGGCCAGAGCCTTCACGAGGATCGACGAATAGTCGTCGTGCTGGCGTTCGTACCGCCGTGCGAGTTCGTCGCAGCCGTGGCCCGCCGTGCAGGCGAAGGCGCCGATGTAATCCTTGCGGCCGCTCTCGAGCGGCGCCACGAAGTCGGCGAGGGCGTGAAACACGTCCTGCCCCTTCCGCTCCCACTGCTGGCGGAGCGTGTGCACCCGCCCGAGTTCCACCGATCGCGTGTCGTCGGTGAACAGCACGACGTCGTCACCGGCCGAGTTGGCGGCGAAAAAGCCGTACACACCCCGCGCCTGGAGCGACTCGTCGCGGATCATCTGCCCGAGCAGACGCTGGGCGTCGTCGAAGAGTTTCTTCGCCTCGGGGCCGACGACCGGGTCGGCGAAGATCGCCGGATACTTGCCCTTCAGTTCCCACGACATGAAGAACGGCGACCAGTCGATGAAGGGCACGAGGTCAGCCAGCGGCACGTCGTCGAGCCGCCGCACGCCGACGAATTCGGGCGTGTCGATCGTGGCGGTCGCCCAGTCGGTCGTCCAGCGCCGGGCGCGGGCGGTCTCGTAGGGGACGAGTTTCGTCTGCTGCCGCTGCTTGAAGTTCTCGACGTCGCGTTTCTGCGCGTCCCGGTTGGCCTGCACGAACGTCGCCCGCAGGTTGGGGTTGAGCAGTTTCTCCACGACGCCGGCGGCCCGCGAGGCGTCGGTGACGTGCACGACGTCGCCGCCGTACTTCGGGGCGATCTTCACGGCCGTGTGCCGGGCCGAGGTGGTGGCGCCGCCGATCAGGAGGGGCAGCCTGAGCCCCTCGTGCTCGAATTCCTGTGCCACCTGCACCATCTCGTCGAGGCTGGGCGTGATCAGGCCGCTCAGGCCCACGACGTCGACCTGCCGGACCTTCGCCTCCTCGATGATCTTGCTGCAGGGCACCATCACGCCCATGTCGATCACCTCGTAGCCGTTGCAGCCGAGCACCACGCCGACGATGTTCTTGCCGATGTCGTGC
>JBJTSM010000372.1:0-2613 GCA_046076685.1 Planctomycetia bacterium
ATGGGCCAGTCGATCTACGCCCACGTCACGCTGGAAAAGGGGAGCGATCCGCCCTCGCCGACCTCGCCAGCGAGCTCCTTTGACCGGCCGCGCCTGTCCTATTCGACCGGCGGTGACGCGCAGGCCGGCCCCCGGCCCCCCGAAACCGGCGCAACTCCCGTGAAAAAAGCGGCCCACGGTCGCCCGGCCACCGGCAGCCACGCCCCCGCCGCCCCGGTTCCTTGCCCAGCCCGGTCGCGTCTTCCTACCGTTTGCGGCTCTCGGGAGGGCCGGCCCGCGTCCGGGCAGTCCCTTGTTCATCCCATCCCGAGATTCACAGAGGTACCTAACCATGACTGGCAAGTTCCTGATTCGGTTGGTTGGCGTGGCGACGTGCATGGCCGTGGTCGCATCGGGCTGGGATGCCGAGGCTGCTGGATGGAGACGGCATCATCGGCGGTCGGCCTGCTGCTACGAGACGGTGTGCTGCGAGCCGGTCTGCTGCGAACGGGTCGTCTATGAATCCCCCTGCTGCGAACGGGTCGTGTACGCACCCGCCTGTTGCGAGCCCGTCTGCAGCACGGCCTGCTGCGGAACGGTCCGGGAGACCGTCTGCTGCGGCACCGTCCGCGAGACCGTGATCGTGCCGTCCGGCAGCTGCTGCAATCAGGTCGTCTCGACCGCGACCGTCTCGACCGAGGCGGTGGCGACCGCGCAGCCGACGCCGGCCGAGCAGCCGACGATCGCCGGCGGCGTCAAGGCGACCCCGGCCGCCCTGAATCGGTGACGAACCGACACATTTTTCTGTCATCCACTCCCGCGCGGAGCAGCCGTTTCGGCCCTCCGTGCGGGAGTTTTTTCAGGCAGACGGATGATCCGCGGCGGCATCGCCGAGCTTCGCGTCATCGTCCCCATCGGCCTCCACCTCTGGCGGAGGATCATCGTAGAGCCGGATGAGGAACTCGTTCGTCTCGATGGGCATCACCTCGGCGACTATGCCGGATGTCAGATCGTCCGCGAACCGCGAGGGAAGGATGTTGACCATCTCGGGCATGCCGGGAAACGCGGAAGAGCCCATCATCGGGTCCATCATCATCGCGTCCATGGGGGGCCCGGCGTATGGACCGCCTTCCCGCTCGGGATCGAGCCACGGCGGAATCGAACCGATGTCCAGAATCGACGTCATGCCGTGGCCGAGGATCATCCTGCCGGTCGGCACGAGCTTCTCGACCTTCACGCGATGCCGCCCCGGCACGGCGCCGTCGCCGTACGAGCTGAAGGTCCGCAGCCAGAAGCGGCCGTCTTTGTCGGTGGAGGAAACGGCCATGTACTGCCGGCCCTCTCCGGGCTCTGCCGCGACGAAGGTCACAACCGCCCCGGAGACCGGCTTGCCCTCGAAGACCAGCGTGCCCGCGACCGGAAAGAGCAATGGCCGGGATCTGGTCCAAGGATCCTGGGAGGGCTTGGGATGCAGGCGGGCCAGGGCGGGCATGCCTACCATGATCGCGACCGCCAGAAACGCAGCCACCGGCAGATGCGGTGCTTTTGCCAGACTCATGATTCGACGACCTCGCCCATCAAGGACCTCATCACCGGGAAAACCCGCCATCCGAGTGAAGTCCCACCAAATATATAATAGCAACGAACTTTCGCGAGGGACACCAGCCTGGCTTGCGCAATCGGCAACCCTTGACAGGTTGTAAGCCGCGGGGGCATTCTACGCCCGGTTCGCCACATTTTCCGTTCGTCCGCGGCTGACTGGAACACCGGAGGCATTCGCGACTCGCACCCCGCAGAGTCCAGATGCCCTCGTCTCATTCCACTCCCGGCCTTTCCGGCGGCGACGCGACGGTCGGCCCCGCCGATCCCCAAACGGCCGCTGCAGGCGGCCTCGGCGACAACGTTCTGCAACGGAGCGTGACGACGGCGGTGGCCCGCAATCTGGCGACGACGACGAAGACGTCGCCGATGATGATGTCGATCACGCCGCGGTGGCTCCTGCGGCTGCTGCCCTTCGTGCAGGTCGCGGGGGGCACCTATCGCGTCAACCGCACCAAGGTCGAGCTGCCGCGGGCCCGGCGGATCGGCGTCGATCTCTCCGGGGGGCTGGCCGGCTCGAGCCCCGTCTTCACGCCCGAGAGCCTCCGCAGCGTGCCGCTCTTCTCCCGCCTGCCGGACGGCATCGTCAGCCGCATGGCCGCCCGCTTCAAGACCGAGCAGGTCTCCCTCGGCAACACCCTCATCGGCGAAGGGGAGGACGGCAACACCTTCTTCATCCTCGCCCAGGGGCAGGTCGAGGTCCTGAGCAAGGGCGCCCACGGCACCAACCTCCGCATCGCCCTGCTCTCCGACGGCGAGTTCTTCGGTGAGACCGACATCGTCTCCGACAAGCCCTCCGACGTCACCATCCGCACCATCACCCCCTGCGTCCTCCTCACCCTCTCCCGCAAGGACCTCGACGCCCTCCTCGCCGAGCAGCCCTCCCTCGGAGAAGACTTCCGCCGCGCCATCGAGGAGCACCGCGAGCTCCAGTCCACCGTCAACCGCTACGGCGAACGCAACATCGACCTCGTCTCCGGATTCGCCGAAAACGTCGAGATCCCAGAGACCTTCGTCGACTACTCCGCCACCCCA
>JBJTSM010000373.1:0-3001 GCA_046076685.1 Planctomycetia bacterium
GCGTGATCGGACGGGCCGGCAAGAACGCCGGCGGGGTGCCGCAGCCCGCTCCGTCGGCAGCCGGCAGGAAGACGCCGTCGGTCACTCGAGTCCCGCAGGTGCACGTGGTGGTTGAGCGCCGAGCCGAAGCGGTGCAGGAAGGAGATGCCGCCGAGCCTCGGGCGGGAAGCACTCGGTGTGTCGGCAGCAGCGGTGACACCGGAGGCCGTGATCAGAGTCCGCTCGATCTCGTCAAAACGGTGACCGCAGCGGATCAGCAGGGAGATCGCGACACGCTCAAGGCGGACTCCTTCATTCCTGCCGCGATGGCTGCGATCTACCTGGCGTTCCTGCTCTATTTCGCCAGCATTGGCGGCTACCGTCGCGTGCAGATGTCTTCTCCGTGAAGGCTGTGCCGATCAGGCTTAACGGTTCATCGCTGGGATTCGGAGCCTGCAGGCATCGGCAAACACGACACGACGTGGACCTGATGGCGAGGAGCCGGTCGGAGGCACGCGCAGGAGTCCGGTGAATTCTGCGACTCACGAGCGATTCACGATCCGTCCAGGAGCATCCTGGAGCAGAATCCGCCGGCGACGAGCATGCCGCAGCCGGCGAACCAATGCGGCCCGACAGGCGGATGCCTGTCCTCAGCCAGTCGCTAGGCCGACCTCCGTCGGCTGGTGCTCACCCGGCCCTCCGGGCCTGGCAGTCGTTTGAAAAAATAGGGTTAGGGAGGCCCGATTGGTTTCGGCCCCCCCTCCCTCCGAACCGTGCTGGCGGGTCTCCCGCACACGGCTCTCCGGTCGATGGTTACCTGTTCAAGGATTGAAAGCCGCAGCGCGGGCAGCTACCAGACTGAACAGCCCGCGGTCCGCGAAGTAGGCATTTGGCCACAGCTGATGATCACGGCCACGACCGTGACCACGACGATGGGAACGATAGGCCGAATCGAGTTCGTCATCCTACGGACTAGTCGTTCACCTCCTGATGCTCTCCACCTCCCCTCGCGGGGACGCAGTTTCGATCGGTTACGGCGGCCAGGCCGCCCACCGACAGGGACTCGCACCCTGCTGGTTCAGTACACTTGCAATCGCACAGCCTCCTGCGCGAGCCGGGGGATCATTGGGTTGGTCAACGGCGGCGGATGGGCGGTCACTCGAGCGCGAACGTGAACTCGTTGGTCCCCTTCGCGGTGACCTCGGCGGTGAGGCCGGAGGTTTTGGGAGACCGGTATCTGGCGGGCAGATGGGATTTCTCCTCCTTGTTCACGTTGGGCCTGCCGTCTGGCATGAGCCCGGTGCCCGGCTTGTCGGTATAGGTGATCTTCTCGATCATCACCGCGTGGCTGCCCGGCACGGCACCATCCTGCGGACGAAACGTCTGCAGCCTGAAGCGGCCGGCCGAATCGGTCGTGCCGAGCGCGTTATAGAAGCGGCCGCCGCTCTGCGTGACGAAGACCACCGTGGCCCCCTCCACGGGCCGCCCCTCGAATGTCACCGTGCCCCCGGCGGGCACGCGGGCGGGCCACTGCCGGCTCAAGGCATCCTCGTAGTGGCGGGAGCAGCCCGCCATCCCGGCGACGACACCCAGCACGAGCAGCCAATGCGGGAGTGCCGGCTTTCGGAACCCGTGGGGTTGCATCACGTGATTCCTCATTGGTCGTACCTCGCGCTTTCGCCGCCCTGCCGCGAGCCGAGCGCGCCCCACACCCCGTAGGGGCTCGCCGCCGTCGGTGAAGAGATCGTGCCGGTGAGATTGCCGTAGTCGATGTTTTCGGAGATGAAGCGCACCGCGCCGTCGGCAAACGCGCCCATCACCCCGCCACGGTGCTTGCTCCGTGGGGGCAGCACGCCATTGCCGCCCACGCCAGCATTGCACACACCCCGGTTCGGGGGCAGGATCGTGTTGAAGGCCGTGTACCCGATATACCCCTGATTCCACCGGGAGCCACTGGAATGATATCGCGCGCTGACACTCCCCGCGTTGGTCCAACCACTGCCCGTGTAGGCCGCCAGACAATTCGTCGGGGAATTGGTGTGCTGATTGTAGTTGGCGTCTGGGCCATTGACGCTGTCGCTGCCAGGACGGCCCCACCCTGAAGGTCGCGTGCACTCCGAAATCATGATCGTGTTCGAGAGGCCGTCGGGAATCTGCGAGACCTTCACCTTGCTATTGAGACCGAAGAGACCCCGCATCCCGACCGTCGATGGCAGCACGTTTTCATCCCGGTTGAGATCGTCGAACCGGTCGCCGAAGCAGAAGACGTAGTTGTTCTGGCCGAGGGCCCTCGCGCCCTGAGTAATCAGCGCCTGATCCTGCGGCCCGTCCGACGGGCACAGAATCAGCCCCACCTGAATGTTCCAGAGGCCGTCACCATAGTTTCCACTTGTGGCCTTGACCGGCACGATCCTGTCCCACAGCCGCTGCTCCTCCATGTAGGGCAGCAGGGCGACGAATGCACTCAGCGTACCTGGCGGCCCCCAGGTCGAACCGTTCGCGAGAGTGATCGGAAGGCCGCCGTTACTGCCACTCGGTGGATTCGAGTCCCACCACCAATTATTGACGTTGGCAGACTCGGAATACCCGCCGCGGCCATACGGAAGCACCTTCATCGCCGACTCGTGGCTGTGAATCGCCACGGCCAACTGCTTGAGATTGTTGGCACAGCTGGTGAGCCGCGCCGACTCACGGGCCGCCTGCACGGCCGGCAGGAGCAGGCCGACGAGCGTGCCGATGATCGCGATCACCACCAACAGCTCGACCAAGGTGAACCCGCCCGCGCGGATCGACCCGACTTGCCGCGCACGACCGCGGCCGAGAAACACATGCATGGTCATGAGACACCTCCGGAAGAGAAGAGAACCGATCGAAGAAAGGGAATAACGAACGGAGGATAGTCCGGCCAATGGCACTTCCGCAACCATGTCGATAGGCATTTCCGGACCGATGGGCGGCTGGTGAGGCTGGTGCCGCGTTTGCCGACGCCAGATCAGCTGCTCCCGGAACGGCTGCCCTCCCC
>JBJTSM010000374.1:0-4946 GCA_046076685.1 Planctomycetia bacterium
GTCGCGCCGGTCGGCACGCGCATCCTCGCCCTATCAAATCTCTCCGGCGTCGCCGTCGGTGCAGAACGGGTCAGCGCGCAGCATGGCGTGGTCTCGTCGCTCGTGCCGCTCGAGGCTCGCCGCGGCAGCTACGAGGTGCCCTACCGCGGCGACGTCTACATCCTCGACTGCACGACCAACAACCCGGGGGCCCCCGGGGGCGCGGTCATCGACTGGCGGGGCCGCCTGGTCGGCATGCTGGGCAAGGAACTGCGGGCCGCCGACAGCGGCACCTGGCTCAACTACGCCGTTCCGGTCGAAGCCTTGGCGGCCGGCTATGCCGAGATCATGGCGGGCGGGGCCGGCACGCCGTCTTCCCCTGAGTCCGGGACGACGACGGCGGGATTCGATCCGGCGGCGCTCGGCCTCGTGCTCGTGCCCGATCTGCTCGATCGGACGCCGCCCTTCATCGAGACGGTCACCGCCGAGTCTCCCGCCGCGCGGGCCGGCCTGCGGCCCGACGATCTCGTGATCGCCGTAGGCACGCGGTCGGTGAACTCGAGGGCAGCCGTGCAGCAGGCGCTCGCGGCGCTCGCCGCGGGGGACGCGGTGCGGCTCTCGGTCGTCCGCAGCGGCAAGATCGTCGAATGTGACTTGGGTCCGCGGCCCGCGTCGGGGAGGAAGCGATGAACCACCGACTGGCCCGCACCCCGCTCTGTCTAGCCCGTATTGCCTTGGCCTGGATTCGCTTGGCCTCTGTTCTGTTTGCCGGCGTCGCCGTGGCCGGCAGCGACGAACTGCCGTTCGAAGAAGAGGCCGCGATCCGCGCGGCGGTCGCGCGGGTCGCACCGTCGGTGGTCAGGATCGAGGCGGCCGGCGTCTCTTCGGCCGCGCTCTCCGGGGCGGCGGAGGCCAGTCCCGCCACCGGGCCATCGACCGGGGTCGTCGTGGAGGAGGGGGGCTGGATCCTCGCGACCTCGTTTGCCGTGCCGCAGGATGCCGACGAGGCGATCGTCGTACAGCCTGCCGACGCGGCCGGGCAGGGCCAGGAGCCTGCCGGCGGACCCCGGCGGTTGGCGGCCCGGGTCGTGGGCCGTGATCAGTCGCGCGGGCTCGTGCTGCTGCGGAGTGAAGACACCGGACTGCCGGCGGTGAGCGAGTGGGTCCCGCGGGCCGAACTGGCGGTGGGCCAGTGGACGATCGCCGTGGGCCGTGCCTGGAGCGCGGAGATCCCGAGCATGGCCGTCGGCATCCTCTCGGCCAGCAACCGGTCGTGGGGCCGCTCGGTGCAGACCGATGCCTCGATCTCGCCGGCCAACTACGGCGGGCCGCTCATCGACATCGAGGGGCGTGTCATCGGGATTCTCGCGCCGCTGCCGGCAGACACCGCGGGCATGAACCTCGGAACGGAACTCTATGACTCCGGAATCGGCTTCGCCGTTCCGCTCGAGGACATGCTCCGTGTGCTGCCGCGGCTGAAAGCGGGGGAAACGCTGACACAGGGCGTGCTGGGCATCGGGTATCGGTCGCGGGATCCCTTCATGGGAGAGCCGCGGATCGCCACCTGCCGGCCGGGCTCCCCGGCGGCGCAGGCCGGGCTGCGGCCGGGTGACCTGATCGTCGCCGCACAGGGCCGGCCGGTGACCCGGATCTCGGAACTCCGCCATCTGCTCGCACCTCTCTACGCCGGCGACACCGTGAGGCTCACGGTCGAACGCCGCTCCGGCGCGGCCGACGGCGCTGGGAAGGAGCAGACACCGGCCGCCGCGGCCCGGATCGAAGTCGACGCGGTGCTCGCCAAGTCGCTGCCGGCCTGGCGCAGGCCGATGCTGGGCATCGTGCCCGCGCGTTCGACGGGCCGGGACGCGCAGCCCGCCGCCGTGAAGGTGGCCTGGGTCTGGCCGGCAAGCCCGGCGGCGAAGGCCGGCGTCGCGGCCGGCGACACGATCGAGGCGGTGGTGCCGACGGCGGCCGACGGCCAAGCCGCCGATGCCGTGCCCGTCGAGTCGACGGCGGCACTCGCCGGCGTCATCGCCGGTACGGAAGTCGGACAATCGGTCGGCCTCGTCATGTCCCGCGACGGCGAGCGGCGGACCATCGCCGTCGAATCGACGGCGATGCCGAACGGACTGCCGGACGACTTGGCGGACCAGATGCCGGCGATCACCGTGGATGGAGCGGCCGCCGCCATGCCAGCCGGCGACGCGGCGACGGTCGAACGCCTGGAAGCGGCGGAAGTGGCCAAGCCACCGCTGGCCGTGCTGCCCACGGTGTCGCCGCGGCAGCCACTCGGCGTGATCGTCTGGCTCGACCTGCCACGCGGCCCGGTCGAAGAGCCGCAGGCCGCCGCCTGGAAGGCTGCCGCTGCCCGCCACGGAGTGGCTGTGATCCTCCCCGGATCGTCCGACCCGCAACGGTGGGGCCGCGAGGATCTCGCCGGCATCCAGCGGGCGCTGGCCACGCTCGCCGCGAAGCGAGCCATCGACCCGGCGCGGATCGCCGTCGCGGGCCGCGGGGCAGGGGGGGCGTTCGCGTGGCTCGTGGCCGAAGCCCTCGGCCCGGCCGTGCGGGGAGTCGCCCTCGTCGATGCCACGCTGCCCCGGCAGGCCACGATCGAGCCGGTCGAGCCCGGTCGGTCACGGTGGGTGCTGTTCGGCAGTTCGACGGAGCCCTCACCGCGTGCCGAGGCCGACCGACAGCGGCTCGAGAAAGCCGGATTCACGGCGGGCACGCTTCCGGTGGAGCAGGGTGGCGGCGTGCCGGCCGCCGGGCTCGCCGCGTGGGTCGAGGCACTGGGCCTGCTGTGACGACGGCGAGCGTTCAGTCCGGCGACGGTGGCATCCGCATCGTGCATGCCGATGCTGATGTCCTGGTGGTCGACAAGCCGGCGGGCATGCCGAGCGTGCCGGCACGAACTTCCCTCGATCCACCCTGCGTAGCGGTGCGGCTCCACGCCGAGTTCGGCCCGGTCGAGGCGGTGCATCGCCTCGACCGCGACACGTCCGGGCTGCTCGTGCTGGCCCGCTCGCACGAGGCACGAGTCGCACTCGGCCGGGCATTCGAAGACCGCATCATCCGCAAACGGTACGAGGCGGTCGTGCACGGCGTTCCCGACCAAGAGGCGGGGATCGTGCACCTGCCGCTCGCGGCGGATCCCCGGCGGCCCCCGCGATCCCGCGTCGATCCGATCCTGGGGCGGCCCGCGACGACCCGCTGGCGGCTGCTCGCGACAGGCGTCGCCCGCGGTCGACCGTGGTCGCTGCTCGAGCTGGAGCCGGTCACGGGCCGATCCCATCAGCTCCGCGTGCACCTGGCCTGGCTCGGCATGCCGATCGCGGGCGACCGGCTGTACGGAAGCGTCGTCGAGCCCTCGCCCCGCCCGCAGCCGCCACCCGCACGGCTCGCGCTGCACGCCGGCTGGATCGCGTTTCCGCATCCCCGCGACGGACGAGCGGTCGAGTTGACGGCCGCACCGCCGCCACCATGGCCCGACCTGCCGCCGTGACCCCGCTCATGACTTCATCGTGGGCTGCGCCGTCGGCTGGATGGCCGAATGGCTCACCTGCTGCCAGAAGCGGGAGAAGCGGCCGATATCCTTGACCCGCGAACGGTCGCAGAATCGCGGCCAGGGCAGCATGGCCACCCTCAGGGCTGAGCCGGCCGCATTGTCACCGGCGGCCGGCGCGGCGGGTGCCTTGATGGCGGCGACGGCACGGCGAACCCGCGGGCAGGGAGTCTCGGCCACCACGACGCCATCGCAGCCGTGAGCCGATGCCCGCGCGGCAACGGTCTCGTGAAGGTCGCCTACCACGACCTCGACTCCCTCGCTGTCGGCCAGGCATTCGAAGAGAAAAACCAGCCGGTTGAGCGACGGCCGCTCCGCCGCGATCCAGGCCGGATCGATCACGAAGAGCCGCGGCGCCGCCGGATGGGCAGCCGCCGCCGGGCTCGTGCCGCCGACCGACTCGAGCGTGAGCCAGACCAGGGGCCGGCCTATCGCGGCTGTCTCCACCACCGCGGCGGACGACGGAGGAGGAATCCGCAACGGCGGCCGCGGCGCCAGCCCGCCCGCGACGAACCAGCGGGCCGACAGTTCCTCGTATGAGCCCTCGAGAGAACAGCGGCCGCGCAGCCCGCACGGCCCGCAGTGGACTCCCGCCGTGAACGTTTCCAGGTTTTCACGATTGAAGATGTAGGGCTTCGCCGCGAACGTCCCCGCCACCCACTGCCAGGAGAGATGGTTGCTCGCCGGATCGGCATCGAGCAGGTGTGTCACAAACCAGTCGGCGCCGGCCTGCCACCGCACGCCCCGCACGTGCACGAGCCACGAGGCCAGCCACATCCGCTCGTGGTTGTGCAGCCAGCCGGTCCGGTGAAGTTGCCGCACGAACGCATCGATGCACTCCATGCCGGTCCGCGCCGCGAGCACGTCCGGCGGAACCTTCTCGACCGGCGGCACGCGTGAGCCTTGAGCCGGCGGCTCGATCGATTCGTGGATCCGGGATCCCAACGCCGCATACACCTGTTGCCAGTAGTCGCGCCACCCCAATTCCGCGATCAGCTTGGCCGCATCCTCGGGCTGGCGCACGCGGGCCAACGCGGCATCCCGCACCTCGGCCAGCGACAGCACCCCGTGCCGCAGCCACGGCGAGAGCCGCGTGACGGCCCCCCCGACATGGTTTCTCGTCCGCCCGTACTGCTCCGGGTCGATCCCGGCCAGTTTCTCGAGCGCCGGCCCGCGGCCCCCCCGGGCCCAGAGACCGACGGCGGCGTCAATGTCCTCTTCCGTCTGCCGGCCAGCCGCTTCGGGAAAATGCCGGGCCAATCCGGCGGCGAGTTCGGACCGCGGCAGCCCCACGAGGTCGCTGAGATCGAGCATGTGCGGCTCCAGAAGTGGCTCGGCGTTGAACGATTCCGATGGGGATTGCCTGAACTGTAGCCGGTGCGCTTTTTCTGCGCAGGCGCAT
>JBJTSM010000375.1:0-3248 GCA_046076685.1 Planctomycetia bacterium
TCGTCGCCGAGGAGAAGACACCCGCGCTCTGGTCCGCGAACCGCCGCCTCATCCGGCAGGCGCTCACCTGCCTCGACATCTCCGCACTACCGGCATCGCTGGCCGATTCCGAGGGCCGCCAGGCGCTCGTCTGCCTCAAGGAGGTGCTCGACCGCATCCCGCTGCCGGCCGTGGAATCGATCCCCGACGCCGCGGCCGCGAAGGCCGACGGCCTGAAGCGCTGGCGGCTGCCCGGCACGGAGATCGCGCTCACCCGCATCACCGACGGCCCGCGGGAGGGCGACTACGTGTTCAGCGCGGAGACCGTGTCGCGGGCCGAACAGTTCTACGAGCTCGTCCGCCTCCTGCCCTACCGTGCCGATGCCGGCAGCCCGGGACTGCACGAGGCCTATGTCACGCTCGGCGGCTGGATGATCCCCGAGTCGTTCATCCGCAGCCTCCCGGCGTTCGCCCACACGAAGCTCCTCGGCGAGACGCTCTGGCAGTGGCTCGCCACGCTCCTCCTGTGCGCGACCGCCGCGGCCGTGGCCTGGCAGGCCTGGAAGCTCTCGCGGCGGCTTGCGGCCGGACACAAAAGCCACGAAGTCGTCGACCGGCTGCTCTTTCCGGCCGTGCTGATCGCGGTCAGCCTCGCCTTCGACAACCTGCTCACGTTCCAGATCCGCCTCACGGGCGACAACCTGCTCGCGGCCAAACTCGGCCTGCGGTTCGTGACACTGGCCGGCGTGATCACCGGCGTGCTCGTCGGGATCGCCTGGCTCTGCGATCTGCTGATCAACCTGCAGGGGATGCGGCCGGAGGGCATCGACAGCCAGCTCATCCGGCTCGGCGGCAAGGTGCTCACCTTCGTCGCGGTGGCCTGGATCCTGCTCAACGCCGCCGACTCGATCGGCCTGCCCGTGACGCCGCTCATGGCCGGGCTCGGGGCCGGCGGCCTCGCGGTGGCCCTCGCCTCGCAGTACACGCTCGAAAACCTGATCGCGGGTCTCGTGATCTTCGCCGACAAGCCGGTGCGGATCGGCGACGACTGCCAGTTCGGCTCGGTTCGCGGCCATGTCGAGCGGATCGGCCTGCGGTCGACGCGGATCCGCGGCGCTGATCGATCGGTGATCTCGGTGCCGAACGCCGAGTTCGCCAAGATGCAGCTGGTGAACTACACGCAGCGTGACCACATCCCGCTCGCGCTCACGCTCACGCTCGAACCCGACATCCCGCCGCGGCCGCTGCGACAGTTGCTCGAGCGGCTCCACCGCGTGCTCATCGACCATCCGCGGCTGGCCAACGAGCCCGCCAGCGCCAGGCTGGCCTCCGCCACCCCCGGTGCGATCACGGTGGAGGTGTCGGCCGTCGCGCTCACCGGCGACGACGACGATCACCTGGCCATCCGCGAGGAGGTGCTCCTCGCGATGCTCGAGGTGATCCGCTCGACCGGCCGTGCCGCCGAACCAGCCCCGCCGTCCGGCACGATCCCCGCCGCCGCGTGAAGCGGCCACGATCACGGGGAACGCCGCCGCTGTCGCGTTTTTTGACGGCGGTTCCTACACTTTTCCGGCACGTGCCCGCCGTTCCCGCCCAGCCCGTCGGAAAGGATTCATGGAACTGCCCAATCAGCTCAGACGCCGGGTGGCGATCGATCGCGTGGCGCCGGAAGTGGACGGCGGCCGCTTTGCCGTGAAGCGGATCCGCGGCGACGAGGTGGCGGTCGAGGCCGACATCGTCTGCGACGGCCACGAGGAGCTCGAATGCCGGCTGCACGTGCGGCACGGCGAGACGGGGCAATGGACCGTCATGCCGATGACGTGCGTGGGCAACGACCTCTGGAAGGCGTCGTTCATCGCCGACCGGATCGGCCACTGGCATTATTTCGTGTCGGCCCGCGTTGACACCTTCCGCACCTGGCTCCGCGATCTCGACCGCCGCGCGCAGGCGGGCGACGACCTGCGTGTCGATCTCGTGGCCGGCAGCCAGATCGTCGCCGCCGCGGCCCACGCCGCGCCCGCGGCGGTCGCCCAGGAGATCGATCAGTTCGCGGGCCGTCTCCGCTCGCCGGCCTGGCAGGAGGCCGCCCGCAGCGATCGGCTGGGGGAGCTCATGACGCTCTACGCCGATCGCCGTGACGAGACCCGCCTCGACCCGCCCCGGCCCATCTGGGTCGACCGGGCCCGGGCCCGCTTCAGCAGTTGGTACGAGCTGTTTCCCCGGTCGTGGGGCAGGGTGCCGGGCGAACACGGCACGTTCGCCGATCTCGCCGACCGGCTCGACTACGTCCGCTGGATGGGCTTCGACGTGCTCTACCTCGCGCCGATCCACCCGATCGGCACCGCCTTTCGCAAGGCCCCCAACAACCGGCTCGAGGCCGGCCCCGACGACGTTGGCAGCCCCTGGGGTGTCGGCAGCCCCGACGGCGGCCACACCGCGATCCATCCGCAGCTCGGCACGTTCGACGATTTCGAGCGGCTCAGGCGGCGGGCCGAGTCGCTCGGCATCGAGCTGGCACTCGACTTCGCGGTGCAGTGCTCGCCCGACCATCCGTGGGTGCGGGAACATCCCGAGTGGTTCCGCCACCGCGCCGATGGCACGATCCAATACGCGGAGAATCCGCCCAAAAAATACCAGGACATCGTCCCCTTCGACTTCCAGTGCGAGCAGTGGCGGCAGCTGTGGGAGGCGCTCGGCGGCGTGGTGCGATTCTGGGTGGAGAAGGGGGTGCGGATCTTCCGCGTCGACAACCCCCACACGAAGCCCTTCGCCTTCTGGGAATGGCTCATCGCCGACATCCACCGCACCCATCCCGACGTGCTCTTCCTGGCGGAGGCCTTCACCCGCCCGAAGACGATGTATCGTCTCGCAAAGCTCGGCTTCACGCAGTCGTACACCTACTTCACCTGGCGGACCGAGCCGCGGGAGACGGGCGACTACCTCGCCGAGGTGACGAAGCCGCCGGTCGCGGACTTTTTCCGCCCGAACTTCTGGCCGAACACTCCCGATATCCTGCACGAGACGCTCCAGCACGGTGGACGGCCGATGTTTCTCGTGCGGCTGGCGCTGGCCGCCCTCTCGGTGGGCAACTGGGGCATCTACGGGCCGGCGATGGAACTGCTCGAGGCCACGCCGCGGGAACCGGGCAGCGAGGAGTATCTCGACTCCGAGAAGTACGAGATCAAGAATTGGAAGCTCGACGCGCCGGAGAGCCTCGCCCCCTTCATCCGTCGCCTGAACGAGATCCGCCGCACCGAGCCGAGCCTGTC
>JBJTSM010000376.1:0-2698 GCA_046076685.1 Planctomycetia bacterium
GGCAAAGGTGGCGCAACCACTCGGCGCTCTCGCCACCCTCGAATAAAAGCCCCGGGCGCGAGCCCGGGGATCGGCGTTCCCCGCTCGAATAAAAGCCCCGGGCGCGAGCCCGGGGATCGGCCCTGCCCACGACGAGCGAGCAACCGACGGGACGGGTCCGAAACACGGCCACGATCCTTAATCCATTTGCAGAAAAGAACTTACAAAAAGCACTCAAGTATACATCACCAAGTTGACGATCATTATGCCGTCTGGTACACACTGGAATTCGTTGCCAAGCACTCTGCCCCCCTTTCACCACGAGGCCCGCCGTGAACCGCCGCCTGCCGTCGCCACACCACCTCCACATCCCTTTTCCCGGCGCAGTCATGGCCCTGCTCGTCGCCACCGCCGTCGGCTGCTCCGGCTCCGCGCCCGCCCCCACCGCGTCGTCCACCGGCGCCGCCCCCCAGCCCAAGGCGATCGAACTGCTCAACGTCTCTTACGACCCGACCCGCGAGCTCTACCGCGACATCAACACCGCGTTCGCGAAGCACTACGAGCAGGAGCACGGCACGGCGGTCACGATCAAGCAGTCGCACGCGGCGTCGGGCAGCCAGTCCCGCGCCGTCATCGACGGCCTCGACGCCGACGTCGTCACGCTGGCCACCTGGCCCGATGTCGAGGCGGTCGCCAAATCGGGCCTGCTTCGTCCCGACTGGCAGAATCGCTACGAAAACCGTTCGATCCCCTATCACTCCGTCGTCGTGTTCGTCGTCCGCAAGGGCAACCCGAAAAAGATCGCCGACTGGGCCGACCTCGACCGCGACGACATCTCGATCATCACGCCCAACCCGAAGACGTCGGGCAACGGGAAATACAGCTTCCTCGCCGCCTGGGGCGCGGCCCTGGCCGCCGGTGGCACCGAAGAGGACGCTCAGAAGTTCGTTTCGGCGCTCTATCGCCGTACGCCGGTGCTCGACACCGGCGCCCGTGCGGCCACCGCCACCTTCTCGCAGAAGGGCATCGGCGACGTGCATCTCACCTTCGAACAGGAGGCGCATCTCGAAGTCGAGGAATCGAAGGGCGGCCTCGAGATCGTCTATCCCAAGCGGTCGATCCGGGTCGATCCCCCGGTGGCCGTGGTCGACCAGAACGTCGACCGCAAGGCCTCCCGCCACGCCGCCGAGGCCTACCTCGGCTTCCTCTATTCTCCGGAGGGACGGGCGATCATCGCCAAACATCACCTGCGGCCGTGGGGCGACAATCCACCGCCGCCCGCGGCCGGTGAATCGTGGCCCGCGATCGAGACCTTCGACATCGGGTTCGTCGCCGGCGACTGGAACAACGCCATGAAGAAATTCTTCGGCGAAGGCGGCGTGTTCGACGCGATCTACCAGCCCAACGGAGCACGGTAGGCCGACCATGACGAGCCTCCTTCCCACGAATCGTGCCCCGCGCCGCCGCTCCGTGCTGCCGGGCTTCGGCATGAGCGCGGCGATCACGTCGCTCGTCATGACGGCGCTCGTGATCATCCCACTGTCGGTGCTGGCATGGCGGGCCGCGTCGCTCGGCCCGACCGATTTCCTGGCCGCGGCCTGGACGCCCCGGGCCCGCGCCGCCTACGCCGTGTCGCTCGGGGCGTCGCTCGCCGCGGCCATCGTGAGTTCGGTCGCCGGCCTGCTCGTGGCCTGGGTGCTCGTGCGGATCAACTTTCCTGGCCGCCGGCTGCTCGACTCGCTCGTCGACGTGCCGCTCGCCCTCCCCACGGCGGTCGCGGGCCTCGTCTACTCCACGCTCTACGTGGAAAAGGGGTGGCTGGGCCGGTTCCTCGTGCCGCTGGGCATCCGCGGTGCCTACTCGTGGCTCGGCATCGTGCTCGTGCTCGTCTTCGTGAGCCTGCCGTTCGCGATCCGCGTGGTGCAGCCGGTGCTCGAAAGCCTCGACCGCGACACCGAGGAGGCCGCCAGGATGCTCGGCGCCTCCCGCACGCAGACCTTCCTCAAGGTGATCTTCCCGACGATCTTCCCGGCCGTGCTCACGGGCTTCGCCCTCGCGCTCGCCCGCGCCCTGGGGGAATACGGCTCGGTCGTCTTCATCTCGGGCAACATGCCATTCAAGACCGAGATCGCGCCGGTGCTGATCGTGTCGCGGCTCGAGGAATTCGCCTACGCCGAGGCGACCGCCATCGCCGTCGTGCTCCTGGTCATGTCGATCTCGCTGCTCGTCGTCGTCAATTGGCTGCAGCAGCGGGTCGCCCGCAACGCCCAGTGATCGGAGTCACGAAACCCTTGTCCAAGCCCATCGTCACCGCCTCGAGTCCGCTCACCGAACGGCTGCTGGTCGCCACCGCCGTCGGCGTCGTCGGCCTGCTCATCGTCGTGCCGCTGGCGAGCGTCTTCGCCGAGGCCTTCGCCGAGGGGCCGGCCGCCTGGTGGCGGGCGCTGGCCCATGATCCCGACACGCGGCATTCGGTCTGGCTGTCGCTTACGATCGCCCCCGTCGCCGTGGCGCTGAACACCGTCTTCGGCGTCGCGGCCGCCTGGCTCGTAGCCCGGTTCCGCTTTCCCGGCCGGTCGCTCCTGATCACGCTCTTCGACATCCCCTTCTCCGTGTCGCCCGTGGTGGCGGGGCTGGCCCTCGTCCTGATCTTCGGCCGGCAGGGATTGCTGGGGCCGACCTTGGCGGCGCTCGGCTGGAAGGTGATCTTCTCGTGGCC
>JBJTSM010000377.1:0-2946 GCA_046076685.1 Planctomycetia bacterium
TTCCCTTGTTGGGCTGCTCTACCTTCCGACCGGCTGCAGACAGTCCGGGCCGCGGGTGGAGTTTGTAGAAGGGGTCGTGGTGCATGAGGGCCAGCCGGTCGTGGGGGCGACGGTCGGATTCTCGCCAACCGATGACAAGGCGGGCCTGCCGGCCAACGGCGTCACCGATACGACGGGCACGTTTCGCCTGACGGCGGCCCGTGGTGGTGCGCGTTCTGCCGGCACCGCCGTGGGAGAATACATCGTGACGATCTCCAAATGCCGCGCCCGGCAGCCCGCCGGGCCGATGCCCGCCGACGGCAGCCCGCAGCTCGAACACTGGAACAACGAGGCCCTGCGACTGGCCGCCCTGCCGCCGATCCACGAACTCCCCGCGATCTGCGCCGAAGTGCCCACGTCCCCACTGCGGGCCACCGTCAAACGCGGCCGCAACACCGGCCCGAGCATGCGTTTCGAACTCGAGGGCAAGCTCTGAAAAGCTGCCGGGCACCAATCCGGGCATCACGCTACGGCCGCGATCCAGTTCATCGATGTGCGGATCAAGACCAAGAAGCCGGTATTCCCGGCAGAGTTCTCGAATCATGGCCGTGTCGGCATCGCGAGCCCACCGTCAATCCACCGTCCGGAAAGGGCCGCACCGTCTTCGCCCGAGTGCGATCGACCGGGTGATCCCTCGCTTCAGAGCGCGAAGGTGTGCCGGAGGGCTCGGTCGATCTCCGACATCGGGATCGAGCCGATGACCCGATCGACCGCGGCCAGGGCTACTGTCGCGACGTTGTCGGTCATCACAACAGAGTCCCCAAGCAAGCCAGACTTCCGACCTACAGGCGACGCGATGGCGATCGCAACACGACTGGGATGACCTGCTCGGAACATGCGGCTACTGATCATCGCCACGATCACCTGGGCCACGCCCGTGTCGAGTTCGTCGGCCTGCACGACCACAGCCGGGCGCGTTTTCGCCGACTGTAGATCCGAGTGCGGGAACAGAACCAGAACCACGTCCCCGCGGCTACATGGGTGATCTGGCGGCATCGTAATGGTCATACGCGGCCATCTCGGGGCTATCCCAGTCCTCGGCGAACCGCTCGAGTCGCGCCCGCAATTCTGCAGCGGAGCCGGCATCGATGCCGCGGACACGAAGATCAATCGCCTGGCGGTCCATTTCGGACAACCGGCGCACGATCTCTTGGCGTTCAGCGGGACTCAGCTTCGCCAGTTCGATGAGAAGTTCCGCGGTACTCATGGGCGAACCGATGAGGTCATAAAGCGAAAACCACCTGGAAGTGTACGCATACACAGTAGTCGCGTCAACCGCTGCCTGGAGGATCTCGGCACTGATGCCCTCGGGAGACAGCGGGCGAGGCACATCGCTCTGCCACTTCCGCCACGATTTCCGAGCTGATGAGCGGCTCGCGAGCCGCGGGCTCCAGCCTGCCATGCAAGCCCTTTTTTCTTCAGGATTGTCTGGGAAGGATGATTTTTCGCAATTTTGCACAGAAACAATGTTTTCTGTAGTATTTTCTTATCTTTTGCGATATGATTTGAGCGGATCCCGATTCTCATAAGACATTTTTGAGGTGGGCCATGCCAGCTACCGTCACCACCACTGGAGCGTCCCTCGACGAGCGTCGGCGCGAACTGCGGATGACGATCCCGCAACTCGCCCGGCGGAGCGGCATTTCCACGGCGACGGTGGCGCGAGTTCTTCGCGGCGAGCCCACAGTGGCCATCGGGCATGTCTCCGCCGTTGCCGACGCCCTGGGCATGCAGGTTGGGCTGCGTGCGCGGGTGTCGGTCGATTCCTTACTCCGCCAAGCCGCCCACAGCAAAGCGAAAAGGGTGGCAGCGCTCGTCCAGGCGACTTCGGCACTCGAGGGCCAGGGGCTTTCACGACAGCAGTTCGACGCCATGGTCGATCGCACCACCCGCGAACTGCAGGCCGCCGGCGGCAAGACGCTGTGGGCTGATTGAACCATGGCCACCGACGGGGAAACGCCGCTCATCGATTTCGACGGCCTGCGAAAGCGGCACATTCGCACCCGCGACCAACTCGCCGTCGCCGAGGCGGAGAACATCAGGCGGGCCGTGATCCGCTATCTCGTGGGTGTTTCGTCCCGCAAGGTCGCCACGTTTGATTTCGGCTGGATGCTCCGGCTCCACGGCGAAATGTTCGGCAACGTCTGGTCGTGGGCGGGGCAGATCCGCGACAGGCCGCTCTCGCTGGGCAGCGATCCCGGCCACATCGGCGAGCACCTGGCACAGCTGTGCGACGACATTCGCGGTCGCGAGCCCTACCTTCCCGACGTGCTTGAGCAGGCTGTTCTCATCCATCACCGAGCAGTGCAGATTCATCCCTTCCGCAATGGCAATGGCCGCTGGTCGCGCATGCTCTCGAACATCTGGCTGCGAATCCACGATTGCCCGATCGTGGAATGGCCGGCAATGCTCGTCGCCGAGAGCCCGATTCGTTCGGAATACCTCGCCTGCCTCCGCGCTGCTGACGCCCGCGACTTCAAGCCGCTCCTGGCGCTCCATGCCCGCCACCAACCCGGGCACAGCCCGTAAACCGCCGTAACCAAAGAGGTTGGTTACGGCTCCGCCTGTCCGGTGTAGCCGCAGGTTGTTCAACCTGCGGAATGCGGCGTCCAGCCCAAACAGCATGGTGGCGGTAGGCAGGTTACCAACCTGCACCCACAGCGGGCTCTGCCAGCAGCAGCCGACGCAACTTTTGCTCGCCCCGGGCGTTTGAATGCCCGGAGGACCGCACGAGGACCGCCCCATGCCACCCGCCAGACCGCCCAGACCGCCCCGCTCGCTGCTCGCAGCCGCCGCCGTGCTGCTCGCCGGGGCCCGCCTGCTCGCGGCAGACACCGCCCGGACCGACGGCTGGCAAAAGGAAGTCGCCGCCGGCCGCAGCCACTGGGCCTTTCAGAAGCCCGCCGC
>JBJTSM010000378.1:0-7633 GCA_046076685.1 Planctomycetia bacterium
GAGCCACCGCTCGACGCCGATCTCCGCATCGCAGCCGATGACGCTCGTGCCGTAGCCGCAGGCGGCACGGGTCGCGGCGTCGAGCCAGTGTGCGTCGGCCGCCGTGACGATGAGCCGCGCGTGCCGCAGGCGGAACGCCTCGGCGAACGTGTCGATGATCTGTGTCGATCCGATGAGCAAAACGAAAACTCCCCTGGCGTGAGGGCGGGTGTTGAGACGCGTTTCGCGCCGGGCGGCCGCCGGCCGCGATCCGCCGGGCTGACTCCGGGCCGACGTCCGGGAGATTCCGTGTTCTCTCCGCCGTCGGGTTTCGCATATCCTATCACGTGCCGCGTGCTGCCCTCCACGGCTGCGTGCGGTCTCCCCGGGGCTGAATGGTGCTTGCCCCGTCCCAACACAAGAGCACGTCCCGAAGCCCAGACCCCAGCCAAAGGAAGACGACGATGTTGTTTTCGATCCGCGCGATCCCCACGCCGCTGTTTCCCGCCGTCGTCGCCGCGATCGTCGCCGTGCATGCCTCGGGTGCATGTGCCGCCGACGCCCTCGCCACGAGCGGCGTCGCGATCATCCCGGAGGACGCCGCGTTCGTGTCTTCGACCCTGCGGGCGCGGGAGCAGTATGACCGCCTCGAGAAGAGCAACGCCTTCGCAGCTCTGAGAAAGCTTCCCGTCTTCTCCCGTGCCGTCGACTCGATCGAGGAGCAGAAGCTCCAGCCCGGCAGTCCGCTCTCGATGTTCTCCACCTTCATGGAGCTGCCGGAGAACGAGCAGGCGCTCGAACTGATCAAGGACATGGTCGCGACCGACACCTTCGTCTATGGCGAGCCTTCCTGCATCGCGTTCGTGGAGCTGCTCAAGAAGATCCAGCAGGCCCAGAATGCCGCGACCGTGCTGCAGCTGGCCGGCGGTGACGCCTCGGTCGGCGGCGTCGAGGTCGACATGCTCGAAGGCATCGAACTGGACGATGAAGACGAGGACGAAGAGGACGAGGATGAGGACGATGAAGACGAGGAGGGAGCCACCGACGTGCGTCGCGGCGTGCGAGTCAGGCCTGTGCGGTTCCAGGCGATCGAGGATGCGGAGCCGTTTTCCGCCGAAGAACTCGCCACCCGCCTCGTCGTGAAGACGCTGGCGGAGAACACCGACCTGATCGTGGTGCCCGACATCGTCTGGGGATTCAAGACCACCAAGCTCGATGCGGCCACCTCCCAGCTCAAGCGGATCGAGGTGCTCACCAAGCTGGTCACCCAGGCCAACCCCGAGCTCGCCGAGTCGCTCGAACGCCGCAAGGTGGCGGGGGGCGAGGTGCTCACGTTCACGATCAAGCCCGATGCCGACCTGATCCGCGCGGGCATCCCGGGCATCGAAGACCAGGGGCAGCAGCTCGAGAAGGTGCTCGAGAAGCTGGAGCGGCTGCAGATCGTGATCGGCCTCGGCGTGATCGGCGACCGCGTGATCCTCTCGTTCGGAGACTCGATCGATCACCTCGAAAAACTGGCCGTAGGGGGGAGCAACCGGAAGTCGCTCCTGTCGAGCAAGCCGTTCGAGCCGCTGCGAGCCCAGGCCGCCAAGCCGTTCACCGGTATCTCCTACCTCAGCGAGGCGATGCAGCGGGCGCTCGCGCCGTCGGCCGCCGACATCGAACAACTGGCCGAGCTGAGCGACTCCGTCGCCGACCTCGCCGAGCTGCCGGACGGGGCCGCCGACGAGGCCCGGCGGATTCTCGGCAAGGTCGCCGAGGGCTACAAGCGCCGGCTGCCCGTGCCCGGTGCGTGGCTGGCGTTCTCGTTCTTCGCCGACCAGGGTTACGAGGGCTACGTCTGGGATTGGTCGAAGAACCTGCCGTTCGACGGCTCGAAGCGGCTGGAACTGCTCGAGCACGCCGGCGGCGCGCCGCTCGGCGCGGTCGCCTTCCGGGTGAAGAGCGACCCGGGCCAGTTCGAAGACTTCACCTCATGGGCCGACATGGGCTGGTCGTTCTTCCGCACGTACCTCGTGCCGAAGGCCGGCGGCGATGCCGGTGAAAAGATCGACGAGGTCGACGAACACCTCGCGCCGCTCGCCGCCAAGCTGGCCGGCATCCTGCGGACCAAGATCCTCCCGTCGCTCGCCGACGGACAGATCGGGTTTGTCATCGACGGCAAGAGCACCACGAAGCGGCCGCATGCGAGCCTGCCCTCCGCCGCGGAGCCGCTGCCGCTGCTCGAGCCGGCCATCGTGCTCGGGCTCGACGACCCCAAGCTGTTTCGCGAGGGGATGAGCGACGTGTTCGAACTCGCCGACGAGTTGGTCGACGCGGTGCGGGAGATGAATCCCGATGCCGTGCCGGCCGGCTACCGCGTGCCCGAGCCGGTGAAGGCGAAGGTGGAGGGGGGCACGCTCTGGTCGTTCCCGATCGCCTCCAGCGGCCTCGATGACAAGGTGCAGCCATCGATCGGCGTCGGCGACGACGCGGCCGTGCTGTCGCTCGTGCCGAAACAGGCCGGCCGGCTGCTGCTGCAGACCCGGCTGGAGACCGGCTCGCAGCTCTCGAAGTTCGAAGAGCCCCTCGTGGCCGCCGCCGCCCTCGACTTCGCGGGCCTGGTCGACGCGATCCAGCCCTGGGTCGTCTACCTCACGCGGTATGGCTGCGCCCAGCAACGGGACGGCAGCGTGGACCCGACGGGCGAACTCGGCGCCGACGACGAAAATGCGCAGGCGAAAGACGCGCTGGCCCAGGCGAAGGTCGTCTTCGAGGCGATCAAGTCGCTGCGGGTCGCGGTCGCCGAGACGGCGACGCAGTCCGACGCCACGGTCACGCACTGGCGGAACGTGATCCGCGACATGCCCGCGAAGTAGGCGGGGCTCACGGCCGACGGATGATTCCGCGGATGAGCAGATCGCCGCCGGAGCGGTCGACGTGCTCGATCTCGAGCGCGGTGGCTGTGGCGAGAGCGGCGATGCCGGCGCCGGCGATCGGTGCCGGGGAGGCGGCGCCGCCGATCAGCGTCGGGGCGAGGAACGCCCAGACCTCGTCGATGACCTGTGCGTCGGCCAGGCTGCCGAGCACCGTCGGCCCGCCCTCGACGAGCACGTTCGTGAGCCGTCGCGATCCCAGTTCGGCGAGCAGGGCCGCGAGGCGTTCCTGCGGCTCGGCCGCCCGGCCCTGCCAGACTTCGCAGCCCGCCGCTTCCAACTGCCGCAGCCGGTCGGCGGGGGCGTCGGGACCGACGGCCACCAGCACCGGCACCTCGCGGGCGGTGCGCACGAGGCGGCTTTCGAGCGGCAGGCGGGCCGCGCCGTCGAGCACGATGCGGAGCGGCAGCCGCGGCCCCGGCGGCCGCGCCGTGAGAAGCGGATCGTCGGCCACGGCCGTGCCGATGCCGCAGAGGATGCCATCCATCCGCCCGCGGAGTGCATGCACGAGTCCGCGGGATGCCTCCGAGGAGATCCAGCGGCTCTCACCCGTGGCGGTCGCCACGCGGCCGTCGAGGCTCATCGCCCACTTCGCGATCAGCCATGGCCGCTGCCGCTCGACGAGCATGCGGAACGGCGCGATGAGCCGCCGGGCTTCCGCCGCGCAGACGCCCGTCTCCACCTCGATGCCGGCCTGCCGCAGGCTGTCGAGCCCGCTCCCGTTGACGGCGGGAAAAGGATCGCGGGTGGCGACGATCACCCGCGTGATGCCGGCGGCGATGATCGCGTCGGTGCACGGGGGCGTCTTGCCGTGATGGCAGCAGGGCTCGAGCGTGACGGCGAGCGTGGCCCCGCGGGCCGCCGTCCCGGCAGCGGCGAGCGCCATGACCTCTGCGTGCGGGCCGCCGAACGCCGCGTGCCAGCCCTCGCCGACGATCCGGCCGGCCCGATCACCGCCCGCCGCAGCCACGACGACCGCGCCCACCATGGGATTGGGTTCGACACGGCCCTCGCCGCGACGGGCCAGTTCGAGGGCGCGCCGCATCAACCCGGTGGCTGAACTGCCCTCGTGCATCTGGTGTCAACCGGGGGTCCAGATCGATTTCTTTTCGCCGGACGGGCCGGACTGGTCGCCGCCCGGGGTCCACAGCCGCCCGGCGTCGGTCGCCGTCTGGCCGCCGCCGATCGGCCGGCCGGCCGGGCCGCCTGGCATCTGCCCCGCCGCCGCCGACTGCGCCGCCAGCGCGGCGAGATCGACGCCAGCCTCGCCGAGCACCTCGGCCAACGCGGCCAGCACCTTCTGGTCGCGGGAGTGCTCCCGCTGCAGGTGGTTGAGCAGCCGCATGATGCCGGCCTCGTCGGCCCGCGACAGCCGCACCCGCAGTTCGGCGACGTCGAGCATGCCGTCGTTGGCGTTCAGCGTCTTGGCGAGCTCGCGGAGCTTGCCGATGATCTCGAGCTTCTCGAGGCTCGTCGCCGCGCGGTCCTCGAGCAGGCCGTAGGCCTCCCAGCGGTCGGCCGGTGTGGCGTCGGCATGCGACACGAGCGCCTCCGCGGCCCGCGCGGCTGACAGGTCGAAGCCGGCGTCGAGCGACGTGAGGAACAGCGCGCGGAGTTCGTCGAGCGGCAGTCCGTCGAGCACGACGCGGTGCCACCGCAGCGGCGGCACCTCCTCGAGCGGGCGGTCCGACCGGATCGGCGCCGGGGCGGCCAGCCCCAGTGTGTGGCGTACGGCGGTCCAGGCTGCGGAAGCGTCGGCCTGTCGGGAGGCCGCCTCCCCTTCGCTGATCATCGCCTCGAGACGGCGGGCCGGTTCCTTGCCGGTCTCGGCGGCGGCCTGCCGGGGCGTCTTGCCGAGCAGTTCGGGCAGCGGCGTGTCGGGCCAGACCGCGAGGAAGCGATCCCAGACGGCCTGTCGCTGCCGGGCCAGCACCCGGTCGATCGGCGAGAGCCCGCCCTCGGCCGTCGCCTCCTTCGCCAGCTCGGCAGGCTTCACCCGGAACTGCGTGTTTTGCAGCCACGCGGTGGGCGACGAGGTGGGCAGGCGGCCACGGCCGGTGTCCACCGCCGCGGCGAACGTGCAGCCGAGGATCTGTTCCACCCCCGGCTTGGCCTCGGCGACGTCGGGCTCGAACCCCTGCAGCACGGCCTCGGGCTCGCGGTCGGTCTGCCGGCCGAAGATCATCAGGGACGCCAGCAGTCGATCCGGCTGATCGGCGGCGGTCGCCGGTGCATAGACCCGCCACACCGAGTGGGGCGGCGCGGCACCCCGCGACACCCAGGCCGACCGATCGAACGTCGACACGTCGAAGCGGCCGTCCTGACGGAGCTTGTCCTCGAGCAGTTCGGTCGTCCCGGCGTCGGGCAAAGGCGCGATGATGCTCGTGATGGTCACCACGGGCGAACGATCCGGGTCGGCCTCCGTCTCCATCGCGATCGCGCGGCCCGTGGCCTCGATGGCATCATCGGGGCTGCCGGCCCGCAGCCGACCGACCGTGAGCCATGCCTCCGACGCCTCGTAGGGACGGGCGAGCAATTCGCAGAGGACGGCGATGTTGGTGAAGAGTTCAGGGCTCTCTCCCGCGACCCCCTTCAGGCTGCGAAACGTGGTGAGCGCCTTCGACAGCCGCCACTCGCTGGCCGCCTTCAACGCCGCATCGAATTCGAAGCGGTAGGGGGAATCGGCGGCCGCCGCCGCGAATGGAACCTTGGTGCGAAGCGCCGGCGGCACGCCCCCCGCGCCGACGATCGAGGCCAGCACCTGCCGCTCCTCCTCGCTGCCGAGCGACCGGTCGATCAGCCATTCGACGATGCCCTGGGCGCAGCCGGGATGGCCCGTCTGGGCGGCCACCTGCACGAGGGTCTGTCCGGTCCGCACCAGCTCCTGGGGCACCTCCGCACCGCTCGTCTCGTGGGCCTTTTCCCGCGCCTGGTCGAACAGCGCCATCGCCTCCTGGACACGGCCGACCATCGCCTCCGTCACCGCGGCCTGTCCGAGCGCCACGGGGTTGTCGGGGCAGGCCTCCAGAAACGCCATGCTGCCGGCCGCGGCTTCGGCGAACTGCTTGGTGGCCAGCTGCAGGCGGGTGCGGTGGGCCATGAGGCAGGGCTTGCCCGGATGCCGCTGCGTGAGCTTTTCCACCTCCGCGAGCGCCGCCGCGTATTGCTGGCCTTCGGTGAGGCGGTCGAGCTGTTCCAGGTCGCCCACCAGCTCGGAGCAGCAGAACTTGATCTTCTTGCCGGTGCCGCCCGGGCAGGGCGAATAGGGGTCGAGGGGCATGCTGGCGTGTTCTCCTGGCAGCTTCGTCTGGAAGCTTCTTGTGGAAGCGGTCGCGGGGGCGAGTCCGGCAATGTACCACCGGCCCATCCGCCCGGCGAGTTGCCGCCCGGAGCCTCCCCCTGCATACTTCCTGCCATCTCGCAGCCGTGGGCAGGCTGCCGCCACCGCGGTGGACTTTTCATTTTCCAACCGTTGCCTGCCTCGCCCGCCCGAGCCATCCCGTGCAGCAGCCCCGCATCCTGATCGTCGATTCCCAGGGCAGCAGCGGCCTGCCCTATGCCCGGCTCAGCGCCCGCCTGCAGCCCTTCGAGGTGCGGGTGGAAAAGTCGCTCGACGCGGCGCTCGCCACGCTCTCCCGCGACTCCTGGGATCTCGGAATCGTCACCGCGCGGCCGGGGTCGCCCGCCGACGCGCTCCACGCGGCGATCCGGCAGGCCGATCCCCAACTGCCGGTGGTGGTGATCGACCACCAGCCCGACATCGAGATGGCGCGAACCTGCCTGCGGGCGGGGGCCGGGGATTATCTCGACATGGAACGGGCGGAGGAGGAACTCGAGGATGCGCTCGTGCGGCTGCTGGCGGAGTCGCGGCGGCGGGCGGCGGAGGAGGTGCTGCGGCGGGCGGTGGAGCGTCCGTATTCCGGCGACGATTTTCTCGGGGAGAGCCCGGGGATGCGGCAGGTCTATTCGATCATCGACCGGATCGCGCCGAGTTCCGTGGACGTGCTCGTGACGGGGGAGACCGGCACGGGCAAGGAACTCGTGGCCCGGGCCATCCATGCCCGCAGCCGGCGCAGCGCCGGCCCGTTCGTGCCGGTGGACTGCGGCGCCATCCCCGACTCCCTGATGGAGAGCGAGCTCTTCGGCCACGAACGGGGCGCCTTCACCGGGGCCGACACGAAGCGGATGGGACTCGTCGAATTCGCGGACGGAGGCACGCTCTTTTTGGACGAGGTCGGCGAACTGCCGCTGCCGCTGCAGGCCAAGCTCCTGCGCGTGCTCCAGGAACGCCGGGTGCGGCGGGTGGGGGCGCGGCTGGAGAACGCGGTCGACGTGCGGGTCGTGGCGGCCACGTCGCGGGCCATCGACCAGATGGTGGAGCGGGGGGAGTTCCGCCGCGATCTGCTCTACCGGATCAACGTGGTGCGGATCGATCTGCCCCCGCTGCGCACCCGCGGTGACGACATCGGGCTTCTGGCCGAGTTCTTCGCCAACCGGGCCGCCCAGGAGATGGGCCGGCGGGTGAACGGACTGTCCACCGACGTCTACCAGGTGCTGAAGAGCTACCACTGGCCGGGCAACGTCCGCGAACTGCAGAACGTGGTGCGGCGGGCGATCGCCATGACCCAGTCGTCCGTCGCGGGCGTGGACGACCTGCCCGACGACGTCGTCGCCGCGGCCGGACGGCCGACCGGAGACGGTGAGGCCGTCGGCTTTTTCGCACAGCGAGCCGAGCACAT
>JBJTSM010000379.1:0-4694 GCA_046076685.1 Planctomycetia bacterium
GGCCATCACGATCTTCGTCGAGCCGTCCCATCCCGATCAGCTGCTCGAGCGGCTGCGGGGCCGGGGCACGGAGTCGCCGGAGGCCATGGGCCGACGGCTCGAGGTGGCCCGCCGGGAACTGCTTCAGTCGCATCATTATCAGCACCGGGTCGTGAACGACGACGACGTCGCGGCGGCGGTCGTCGCGATCGAGAAGATCCTGTTCGACGCCGGCCTGATCCGTCCGACCGCAGCCCCGCACGCCTGACCACCCCACAACCCGACCGCCTCGTTTCGCACGTTCCCCCAGCCAACCACACAGGAGCCCCACCGGGAGCCAGACATGATCGACGACCTGCGCGAAGAAGAGATCGTCAACAAGGTCGGAGGACGATTCAAGCTCTCCACCCTCATCCAGAAGCGGCTGGTGGCGCTCAACGCCGGCGGGCGGCCGCTCGTGGACACCGACACCGACGACAAGATGCAGATCGTCATCGAGGAGATCAAGCAGGACAAGATCTACCTCGACACGTCGATGAACCTCCGCGTCACCGGTGAATCCCCCGAGGCCGGCGGCCCGCTCGACTTCGACGCCTCCATCCTGTAAGCCCCATGCTCGCCGGCCGTGAAATCATCGTCGGCGTCTCCGGGGGCATCGCCGCCTACAAGGCCGCTGCGCTCACGAGCATGCTCGTGCAGCAGGGGGCAGGCGTCACCGCCGTGCTCACGCGGAATGCCCGGCGGTTCGTGGGGACCGCGACGTTCGCCGCCCTCACGGCGCGGCCCGTCGCCAGCCGCAGTTTCGATCCGGCGGGGTTCCCCCTCGGCGCCCACATCGAACTGGCCGCCCGGGCCGACCTCGTCGTCGTGGCCCCCGCCTCGGCCGACCTCCTCGCCAAGCTGGCCACCGGCGCGGCGGACGACCTCCTGACGACGCTTTTGCTCTGTGCCGAGTGCCCGGTGCTCGTCGCGCCGGCGATGAATGCCGCGATGTGGGCCAAACCCGCCGTGCAGCGGAACGTGCGGCAGGTCGCGGCCGACGGCGTGCACGTCATCCAGCCTGGAACCGGCTGGCTCTCCTGCCGTCAGCAGGGGGCCGGTCGGATGGCCGAACCCGAGGAGATCGCGGCCGTGATCCAGGACGTGCTCGCATCCCGACCGGGCAGGCAGCCCACCTGAGGCACGGCCACCCTGGCCAGGCATGCGATGGCTCACATCCTGCTCACCGCCGGCCCCACCCGGGCCTACATCGACGAGGTGCGGTATCTCACCAACGCGTCGAGCGGCCGCATGGCGAGGTCCCTCGCCCAGGCCCTGCTCGCCCGCGGCCACCGGGTGACGGTCGTCAGCGGGCCGGTCGCGGTGCGGTATCCCCCGCGGGCCCGCGTGATCCCCGTCATCACCACGGCCGAAATGCTCACGGCGGCGGCCGCCGAACTGCCGCATGCCGACGGCGTGATCGCCGCAGCCGCCCCCTGTGACTTCGAGCCCGATCGCCGGGCGGCCGGCAAAATCCCGCGCTCCTCCGCGGGCCTGACGCTGAAACTCCGGGCCACCACCGACGTGATCGCCACCCTGGCCGCCCGCGCGAAGCGGCAGTCCTCCGGCCGGAAAAAGCCCACCTGGTGCGTCGCCTTCGCCCTGGAGCCCGGTGCCGACAAGGCACGGGCCTGTGCCAAGGTGACGGCAAAGCAGTGTGACCTGATCGTCGTGAACGATCTGGCCGCCCTTGAATCGGCCACGAATGCCGTGGCCGTCTACGACGCCCGCCACGACCTGGTCGGTGAGAAGCGGGGCACGAAGCCGGCCGTCGCCGCCTGGCTCGTCCGCCTGATCGAACGCCGCCTGATCGGTGGATGATGCCGGCCGCCGGCCTGATCCGCCCAGGTGGAGCAATTTCCCCGCGGCCGCTATAAATTTCGGCCTTCACACCCCTGCCCCTCGCCGGCCTTTCCGATGATCAAAGTCGCCGTCCTCGGTGCCACTGGCTACACCGCCCTCGAAGCCATCAAGATTCTCCTGCGGCACCCGCAGGCCGAGATCATCGCCGTCACCAGCCGGCAGGAGGGCAACACGCCGATATCGAGCGTGCACCCGAGCCTCGTCGGCCGGCTCGACATGCCGCTCGAGGATCTCCCGCCGGAGGAGGTGGGGAGGCGTGCCGAGTGCGTGTTCAGCTGCCTGCCACACTGTGCGAGCGCCGAGATCATCCCGCGGGTGCTGGCCGCCGGGGCCCGCGTCGTCGACTTCAGCGCCGACTATCGGCTCGATGACGCCGGCACCTACCTGGAATGGTATGGCCACGAGCACCCCGATGCCGGCCGGCTCGGCGCCACCCCCTACGGCCTCCCCGAACTCTTTCGCCGGCAGCTCGGATCCGCCAAGCTCGTGGCCAACCCGGGCTGCTACTCGACGTCGGCGATCCTGCCGCTCGCGCCCCTAGTCAAGAGCGGCCTCTTCGACACCGACGACATCATCGTCGACTCGAAGAGCGGCGTGAGTGGCGCAGGTCGGCAGCCGAAACTGATGACACACTTCCCCGAGTGCAACGAGAGCATGTCGGCCTCCAACGTGGGCCGGCACCGCCACACGCCCGAGATCGAGCAGGTGGTCAATCGCTTCGCTGGGATACGGCCCGCCGTGATCTTCACGCCGCAGCTGGCCCCGATGGACCGCGGCATCCTGTCGACGATCTACATCCGGCCGAAGCAGCCGATCACCGAGGCGGCCGTGATGCAGCTCCTGCGCGATGCCTACTCGGGCGAACGCTTCGTCCGGGTGGTCGATCATCTGCCGGGCACGAAGGACACGGTCGACACCAACTTCTGCGACATCACCGCCCGCGTGGTCCGCGGCCGCGTCCTGCTCATCAGCTGCCTCGACAACCTTGTGAAGGGGGCGGCCGGGGCCGCCGTGCAGAACTTAAACTGCCTGTTCGGTCTCCCGGAAACCGCCGGATTGCTGTAAACACGCCCGCTTCGCCGCCCGCCACCAAGGGCGGCCGCAATCAATCGAGAACCTCAGATGGCCATCGCCGAAACGCCCGTGCGTCTGCCGATTCCCCCGTTGCCCCAGGGCTTTCGTGCCGCCGGCGCCCATGCCGGCCTGAAGCGCAACCCGACCCGCGAGGACATCTCGCTCGTCGTGTCGGACCACGACGCGACCGCGGCGGGCGTCTACACGACCAATCTTGTGTTCGCGGCGCCCGTGGCCTTCGACCGCGGCCGCACGCCGGGGACGGGCTTCCGGGTGATCGCCATCAATTCAGGCAACGCGAACGCCTGCACCGGCCGCCGGGGCTTGGACGACGCGCGGGCGATGGCGGCCGCGGCGGCGGAGGCGGTGGGTGCCGACGAATCGGCGGCGCTCGTGCTCTCCACCGGCATCATCGGCGAATTCCTGCCGCTGGAGAAGATTCGCGCCGGCATCAAGACGGTGGCCGCGAAGCTCGGCAGCGACCCCGACGCGGCCGTCACCGCGGCCCGGGGCATGATGACGACCGACACGCGTCCGAAGCTCTCCGGATCGTCGTTCAGCGTGGATGGCCGCCGCTACACGCTCTTCGGCATGGCCAAGGGGGCGGCGATGATCGGCCCGCGCATGGCCACGATGCTCGGCGTGATCCTCACCGACGCGCCCGTCAAGCCGGCCGACGCGCAGCGGCTGCTGCGGGAGGCGGCCGAGGAGACCTTCAACTGCGTGAGCGTGGACGGCCACACGAGCACGAACGACACGGTGCTGCTCCTGGCCAACGGAGCCGCCGGCGGCAAACCGCTCTCCGGCGCCGGGCTCGACGCCTTCCAGAAGGCCCTCGCCGACGCCTGCGAGACGCTGGCCCGGGAGATCGCCGACGACGGCGAGGGGGCGACGCACGTGCTGCGGATCGAGGTGAAGGGCTGCGCATCCCGCGACGAGGCCCGCCAGATCGCCCGCAGCGTGGCCGACAGCCCGCTGGTGAAGACGGCGATCTGCGGGGCCGACCCCAACTGGGGCCGGATCGTGTCGGCGGCCGGCTACTCCGGGGTGACGTTCGACCCCGACCGGCTGATCCTGCGGCTCAACGGCACGCTCCTCTTCCGCGACGGGGCCCCGGTGGCGTTCGACGGCGGGGCCGTTTCCACCTCGATCCAGGCCTCCCGGGAAACCCTGATCGAACTCGATTTCGGGTCCGGACCGGGGGCGATCCGGTTCTACTCCAGCGATTTGACGGCCGAATACGTCCGTCTGAACGCCGATTACCACACCTGAAGCTTGCCTTTCGGGGCCTCTCGTTTGGCGGTGCCGGCCCGCCGCTTGACGCCGCCCGGACAAAACTGTTTTCTCTGGCTAGCCCCGCGGCTCGTTTCCGGCGTCCAGTCCCCATCGAAAGCAAGAAATCCCGCCCATGCTGATCGCACCGCCGTCCTTCCCGATCTCACCGGCCCCCTGGTCCACCGAGCCCTGCCAGTGGCCCGAGACGGCGCCGCCCCTGGTGGCCAGCCCCAGCCACGGCACCATCGTCTGCGGCGACGATCCCGACGAAGATGATGACGATCTGGGTGACGAGGAGGATCTGGCCGTCTCGCAGCCGGCGGCGGACGAGGAATCGAGCTTCGACGACTTCGACGATGAATTCGACGACGACTTCGAGGAGGAGGAGAACGATCCCGACTGGGATCATCCCGACGACTCGGCGCCCGAACCCCCGCCGCCCGGCAAGGGCGGCGGCCGCAAGA
>JBJTSM010000380.1:0-5379 GCA_046076685.1 Planctomycetia bacterium
TCCCCCCGTAGCCGCGAGGGCGAGGTTGGCACGGTGTCGCGTCTTGGCGTGAAGCCGGTCCCTTGCTTGCGCTGCGGGCTTGGATGGGAGCGGGCTTGGATGGGCGTCTGTGCCGTTGCGTGCGGACTTCACATGCAAGCCCGAAGCGCAAGCGAGGGAAGAAGTGGCGGCCGGCGTCGGTGGGCCAATCAGCGCGCGGCGGGCAGGGCCGCGGCATCGAGGGCCTGTTCGAGCCTGAGCGGGTCTACCGCGCGGATCCTCTCGAGCTCCTGCTTGGCCGCCGGCAGCGGACAGGCGGCGAGATAGCCGGCCACGGCCCGCCGAATGAGCGGATCCTCGCCGCCGAGCCGGTCCCAGAGACCGCTCACGAGCGGCACGGCCTCCCAGGCCCGGTAGCGGGCCAGATCGACCGTGGCGTCGGCCGCCACGGCGGGGCTCGTCAGCAGCTCGGCCGTGGCTGATTCGATCCTGCCACGCGGGATCGTGTCGGCCAGGCTTTCCCAGGCAAACCGCAGCGCGGCGAGCAGATGCCGCTGGTCGAGCGGCCGGGCGGCGCGGTCGAACAGCCCCCGCGTGCGCAGAAAGGCGAGCCCGCGCTCCCCCTCCGCCACGAGGACGCCCGCGAGCAGGCCGTCGAAGCCGGCCCGGAAATCGTCGGCGGGAGCCGAGACGGTGCGATGGAGGGCGTCGATGCAGGCGATCGCTTCTGCAGGATCCTGCGTGGCGGTGGCGACGACCCCGAGCAGCAGGCCGTAGAGGCCGCGCCGCCGGGCGTCGATGCCCGGCTCCGCGACCCACTCCCGCAGCCGCGCAGGATCGATCGCGGCGGCGGCGCCGCGGACATCGTCATAGGGCGCCAGCCCGAACTCGGTGAACGCGTCGGACGCGATCGCGGCATCGGAATGTTCCAGCCGCTCGGCAAACCACCGCAGCCGCTCGGCCGCCGGCCGGCTCGTGGCGGGGGCCGCCACCACGTGGCCCAAGAGCGTCTCGTCGGCCGCGACCGCCGACCACGCAAGCGCGGGCGTCGCATCGTCGGCCGGCGGCGTCGCGTCGGTGCCGAAGAGCACGGCCGTGCCCGCCACGCGGCCCACGACGCGGGCCGTCACCGTCTCCCCGGCCCCCGCCGCCCGGCCATCGTCGCGGAGGAGTTGATCGAGCCGAAACCGCTGGGTGGGAATTCGACTTGGGTCGGTGGCCGCGTCGCCGACCGCCTCCCCCACGGCCACCGCGGCCGCTTGGTCACGGCGCTGCGCAAGCGACTGCCCGACCGCTCCACAGAAGGGGCACGCCTCCGCCACCGCACAACTCCACGCCGCCACGAGCAGGATGAAGCGCGTCATTCCTCGGCCCCCCGGCCGCGTTCCTTCTGCATCCGCGCCCGCCAGTAGGGCACCGTGCAGAGGAGCAGCCGGCCGGTGCCCTCGTAGACGTAGGCCAGCTTCTGGCCCGACAGCCAGTAGCTGACGAGGCTCTTGGCCGGCCGCTTGACCCGCATCGAGACGCCCTGGGTGCGGGCGATCACGAAGGGGCCGTCGGTGACGAGCCTGTCGTTCACCAGCTCCACCTCCTGCACCGGCCCGTCGACCGAGAGCACGACCTGACCCTCGCCCTTGAGCGCGGTTTTGTACCAGAACAGCCCCTCGCCCGCCCGAAACGACGTGAGCATCCGCTCGCGGTGGATCGACAGCTTCACCTCGCCGTCGCTCGCCCAGAAGCACCGCGTGTCGAGAACCCACCGCTCGCCGGGCCGCACCTGCAGGAGGTGGTAGCCGCCGAGGGTGGAGTCGAGGTAGACGGTGCCCGTGCCCGAGTAGCGGGGCCGCAGCAGCGATTCATCGGAGAAGAGCGACACCCACCAGGCCTTCAGCGTCGGCCAGGGCACGTCCATCACGACCGCGCCCTTCATGTGATTGAGCGCGCCCCGCTCGGTCCGCACGTCGTCGTCCTCGAGTTCGACCTTCACCCACCGCATGCCCTCGGAGTGCTCGACCTTAAATGTCGTCATCGATGGACACCTCCGGACCGCGGGTGATGCCCTCCTTCGTCCAGTCGCAGCTCCAGCCCGGGAAGGCGACCTGCGGATACGGATCGGGATCGAGCGGGCCGTCCGCGGCGTGCACGATGTCGAACTGCCGGTCCGGACGGATCCGTCCCACCCGGAAATGCCGGGTGCAGTGCTGGGTCTTGGGATCGAGCCGGACTGCGCCGCCGGGCCCCGCGAACGCGAGGCCGTCCCGCAGCGCCTGCCGCACCGCCTCGGTCTCGAACGTGCCCGCCTTCTCCACCGCCGCCTTCCAGAGCTGCACGAGGCAGAAGCCGGCCTCCATCGCGTCGCCGGTGACGCGGTCGTGGCCGAACTCGCGGCGGAAGCCGGTGATCCAGTCACGGTTGGCCGCCGTGTCGAGCCGCTGGAAATACGACGCGACGCCGTAATGCCCCTGCACCTGCCGCGGCAGGAGGCTCCGCAGCTCGTCCTCCCCGATGCTCGTGGAGACCACCGGCAGCTTCTCGGGATCGACCCGGGCCTCGGCCAAGCTCGCGAACAGGCCGAGGTTGCTGTCGCCGTTGACCGTACTCAGCACGCAGTCGGCGTTCGAGAAGAGCAGCTGCTGCACGGCGGGCGTGAAGTCCCGCTGCCCGAGCGGCAGGTAGACCTCCCCGGCGGGCCGCAGCCCCTTCGCGGCGAGGTATTTCTTGGCGACGAAGTTGGCGGTCCGCGGGAAGACGTAGTCGGAGCCGAGCAGGAAGATCTTCTTCTTCGCCCCGCCGGCCGGGCTCGTCAGCCAGTCGATGGCCGGCAGCACCTGCTGATTGGGCACGCTGCCGCCGTAGACGCAGTAGGGCGAGGTTTCATTCCCTTCGTACTGCACGGAGTAGAAGAGCAGTTTCCGCAGTTCCTCGAAGACCGGCAGCACCGCCTTGCGGCTCGCGCTCGTCCAGCAGCCGAACACGGCGACCGCGCCCCCCTCGAGGAGGCCCCGGGCCCGCGTGGCGAAGAGTTCGGTTCGCGACCGCGGGTCGGGCGCGCGGGCCTCGAGCTGGCGGCCCAAGATGCCGCCGGCGGCGTTGATCTGCTCGATGGCGTGGAGCTGCATGTCGCGCAGTGAGGTCGCGCTGATCGCCAGCGGGCCGGTCTGCGAATGGAGCAGGCCCACGGGCACCGTCGCCGCCCGCGGCTCGACGCCGAGCGAGCAGCCCACGAAGAGCCCGGGCGCGAGGCCGCGGACCGCGGCGAGCGTCGCCGCCGTGTGCGTGAGCGCCTTGCGGCGGGAGACGGGGCGGGAGGCCGAAGGCTGGTCGTGCGGATCCACTCGTCAGTCCTCGTTCATGCGGCGGTAGAGCGTCTCGAACACCTCCGGGGTGATGCTCACGTCGCCCCGAAACGGCTGGTTCATGTCGACGATCAGATACATCATCGTGCCCAGATAGGTGGCGAGGATGCCGCCGAGCACCAGGTGCGTGATGAATTTCATCTCGAAGAGCCAGCACATCCCGATCGTGAGCACGGCCCCGAGGATCATCACGAACCACATCGAGGCGGGCAGGGCCGACTTCACCGAGAAGAGCCGCATGCGGCGGCATTCGAGGAAGTGGTTGAACTGCCGGAGCGCCTCGGCGTGGAGGATCTCCTGCGCCGGCGTGGCGGGCTGGAATTCGAGGAGCCTGTCGTTGAACGCCTCGGCCCGGATCGTCCCCTCCTCCGGCACGATGCCCCGCTGCTGGAGCGGCCAGGCATACTTGATGACGTACCGCGTGTAGTCCCGCAGCAGCCACCGCAGGTTCTGGCCGTGGGGCTCGGGATACCGCGAGACGTCCTCGTAGAGCGCCGAAAGGGCCGCGGCCTCGCGGGTGACGTTCGAGCCCGCCTCGGAGACGTTCTGGTAGGCGGTCACGGCGATGAGGCCGAGCAGCAGGCCGTAGAACACGCAGAAGCAGGAGAGGATGTAGCCGACGATGTCGTTGGCGCCCGGCGTGCTCTTCACGAAGGGCCGCAGGAAGGGCCGGATGAAGATCACCCCGAACCAGTAGAACCCGACGAACACCAGGATCGAAAGCACCGCCAGCCGGTGCGGCGGGATGTCGTAGATCCAGTAGAGGTCGATGCTCATGGTCGAGGGGGGCGTGCGTGCCCGGGAGCGTGCCAAGGAGGGGGCGTCGGTGCGGCGGCGCCGGCCGCGGCGGACGCCGCCCTCGCGCCCCCGGCTGATCCTACCTTCGGGCCGCGGTCACTGCACATTTTCGCCGTCGAGGGCGTAGATCGCGAGGTGTTTGCCGTCCGGCCCCCGCAGTTCCTCGACCCGAAACCGGCCCGTCACGGCGACCGGCCGGATCGAGAAATCCGCCGTCTTCCCCGGCAGCATCCGCACCACCATGCAGTCGTGGAGCGCCGCCCCCGGACCGAAGCAGCACTCCAGGTTGTCCCGCACGAGCACGAACTGCGTCAGCCCCGTCTGCTGGAAGCTCGGCAGGAAGTAGCCGCGGATCCGCACGCGGCCGTTTTCGAGCGCCGTCACGCGCGGCGGCAGGAGATCGCGGGAGAAGGGATCCCCCTTCTGCATGTCGAGCTTGACGTCGTCGAACGAGATGTCCCGCACGGCGGCCGTGGCGGCCGGGCGGGCCGCGGCCGCGCTCGGTTGCGACGCGGGTTTTGCGACCGGGCCGTCGGCCCGCGCGGGCTCCGCCGGCGGCCGCACCTCGGCCGGCGCGCCGCAGCCGATCAGGCCGCAGCCAAGCGCGGCTGGCCACGTCCACCGATGAGCCGCCGCGGTCGATCGGAAGCGGCTATTTCGCAAAGGCGTCCTCGAGGTGGTAGACCACGCCGCCGTCGAGGCCGGGGGCGCCCATGGGGCGGATCACGAAGCGGCCGGCGATCTTGCGGAGCCGGGGCGAGAACTCGATGCCCGAAGGATGGGCGGGATCCTTCAGTTGCACGAGCACCCGGTCGGTGATCTTGGGATTGCCGCCAAAGCAGCAGTCGCCCTGGTCGCGGACGAGCAGGAACTGCACGATGTCGCGTTGCTGCTTGCCCGGATACATGTAGCCCTTGAGCAGCACGTTGCGGCCGTCCATCTCGTGGGCGGTGTCGGGAACCGTGCCCGGTGGGTCGCCGGCCACGGGCTGGAGCAGGCCGTAGTTGAGCCGTTCGAAGCCGGGCGGCAGTTCGGCGGCGTAGGCCAAGGTGTGGGTGGCCAGCGCGGCGACGAGCACGACGGCCGACAGGAGCATCGCGGCCAAGGCCAGCGGCCTGCCCGTGAAGTCCTCCGGCCGCTGCGTGATCGTGCGGTAGGCGAGCAGGCCGAGCACGAGGCCCACCGCCGGCACGGCCGTGAGCGACCAGTCGAGGAACGCCACGGGGGAGAGGACGGCGAGCACCGC
>JBJTSM010000381.1:0-2499 GCA_046076685.1 Planctomycetia bacterium
TTGCCCCGGTGGCTCATGCGGAAGACCTCGCTGACGCTGCCGACGTCCTTGAGGGTGGCGAGCAACTGGCTGCGATCGGGATTCCAGACGGTCATGCCGGCCGACAGCTGGCCGCGGTTCTGGATGTCGAGAAGCATCCGCGGCACCAGCCGCGACACTTCCTCCGGCCCCTGACCCGGGCAGAGAGGGCTCGGATCGCCGCCGGGAAGGTGGTAGATGGCCGCCAGCCCGCATTCGTGATGGAGGTCACTCACAGGTCTGGCCCGCGGGGGATGGCATGGGGAAGAACCGCTCGGACGAAGACGTGAATATACGGTACGATCCGCAACATGATCCAGCCCCAGCCCGACCCGCTCCGCGAGGCCGTCGCCGCCGCCGCAGGATTCATCGTCGTCAAGGTCGGCACCCGCGTGCTCACCGGCCCGGACGGGCTGCTCGACAACGCCCGCATCGAGGCGCTTGGCCGGCAGTTCGACGCCATCCTGGCGCAGGGACGGCAGGTTGTGCTCGTCAGTTCGGGCGCCGTGGGGGCCGGCATGGGGCGGATGGGGCTGGCCAGGCGGCCGCAGGAACTCGCCCACCTGCAGGCGGTGGCCGCGATCGGCCAGAGCTGCCTGATAGAAGCCTACGAGCGGGTGCTCCGCGCCCAGGGTCGACACGCCGCGCAGGTGCTCCTGGTGGCGGACGACCTCAAGGACCGGGCCCGCTACCTGAACATCCGCAACACCCTGCGGGCCCTGCTCGACTACGGCGCGATTCCCATCATCAACGAAAACGACACCGTGAGTGTCGAGGAGTTGCGGACGAGCTTCGGCGACAACGACCGGCTGGCGGCGCTCGTGGCCACGCTCCTGGGCGCCCACCTGCTCGTGCTCCTCTCCGACGTGGAGGGTCTCTTCGACAGGCACCCGTCCGATCCCACCGCCACCCGGCTGCTCACCGTGCCGCGGATCGACGCCGCCGTCGCGGGACTGGCGAGGGATCGGCTCGGCGGCCTCTCCAAGGGGGGCATGGCCAGCAAGATCGCGGCGGCGGGTATCGTGACCGAGGCCGGCGGCCATTGCGTCATCGCTTCGGGCCGTGACGACCACGTGCTCGAACGGATCTGCCGCGGCGAACCGACGGGCACGCTGTTCGTGGGACGGGAAACGACGATGCCCGCCTGGAAGCGTTGGCTCGGCTGGTCGGCCGACGCCCGGGGCCGCGTGTTCGTCGACGCCGGGGCGCGGGATGCGGTGGTGGCCCGGGGCAGCAGCCTGCTCGCCGCCGGCATCACGGGCATCGAGGGCTCGTTCGCGTCGGGCGACGTGGTCGCGCTGGCGACCGCCGACGGGCGGGTGTTCGCCCGCGGTCTCGTGAACTATTCGCTCGACGAACTCGCGCGCATCGCGGGCATCAAGACCGAGCAGATCGCCGGCGTGCTGGGCTACTGTCCGTACGAGGAAGTGGTGCACCGCGACAACCTCGCCGTCATCAGCCGGACCGACGTCGCACCGGACCCCGGCGACGCCGCCACACGTTGACCCGACCCCCCGATCGGAAGCCCGAATGCTGCCGGAAATCCTCCTCGTCTTCGCCCTCATCCTGGCCAACGGATTTTTCTCCGGGGCCGAGATGGCCATCGTCGCGAGCCGCCGGGGCCGCCTGCGGCAGCTGGCCGAGAAGGGCGACGCAGCGGCAAAAACGGCGCTCGAACTGGCATCGACGCCCGACCAGTTCCTCCCCACGGTACAGATCGGCATCACGCTGGTGGGCACGCTGGCCGCGGCGTACGGCGGCGACCGCCTGGTCAGCAGCCTCGCCGAATTCATCGACGCCCACGCCCCTCCGGCCGTCGACGCCGTGGCCCGCCCCATCGCCCTGACCGTGTTCGTGGTGCTGCTCTCGTTCGTCACGCTCCTGTTCGGCGAGTTGGTGCCCAAGCGGCTCGCGCTGCGTCGTGCCGAAGACTTCGCCCGGCTGGCAGCCCCCGTCATGAAGGTGTTCTCCCAGGTCACCCGGCCGCTCGTCTGGCTGATGGGCGCCTCCACCTCGGCGGTGCTCGCGCTGTTGGGAGCCCACCGCCAGGACGGGCCGAGCGTGTCGGTGGACGACATCGAACACCTGCTCGAAGCCGGGCGGGCGGAGGGCGTGCTCGAGGCGGTGGAGCAGGCGGTGGCGACCGAGGCGCTCCGCCTCGGCGAACGGACGGTCCGCGACATCATGCGGCCGCGGATCGACCTCGACGCCCTCGATATCGAGACGCCCCCCGACGAGGTGCTCGGGGCCATCGCCATGGCCGGCTACTCCCGTCTGCCGGTCTACGAAGGCTCGCTCGACCACATCCTCGGCTACGTGTCGCTCAAGGACGTGCTCCGCCACAACTGGATGGGCTGGCCGATCGAGCTCCGCAAGATCATGCATCGGGCCCTGTTCGTGCCCGAGACGATGCCGCTCGACCGGCTGCTCGAGCTGTTCCAGAAGGAGAAGAACCAGCTCGCGATCGTGCTCGACGAATAC
>JBJTSM010000382.1:0-6092 GCA_046076685.1 Planctomycetia bacterium
GCAGTGATCGCTGCGATCCCGCCCGGCTGATGGGGCGAATGGCAGGAGGCTGCGCAAAAAACAGCCGGCAGGGGCCATGAATGGCCCGGCGGGCGTAAAGTGGCGGGGACAGGAAGCGAAATACCTTGGGTTTCGCGCGGGAAATACGGGGGTCATGACGGCCACAACGTCCCTCGGGAGTCGCCCTGTGAATGGAGAAAAGTTGCTGACCGGACATCGAGCCGGCTACCTTTCTTCACCGTATGTGCCGCACCCGCCAGGTCCCGGATTTCACCGTTCCATGAGCAGCACTCGGTTCAACGACGACGCTTCGATCCTCGATCAGCCGCGGGTGGTCCCCGGTCCCGGTCCCGCGGCTCACAGCGACAGCCGCCACGGCTGGCCCTATGAGAAGCCGCTCAATGACCCGGCGGTCGCCGAGATCTGGACCTACACCCCGCGCTCCAGCTACCGGGCCGGCGAAACGATCGACTTCCACGTTCACAGCACGCGGCCCAGTTTCGAGATCGAGATCACCCGCGACGGGCCGAAGCCCGAACGGGTCTACGAGCGCAGCGGCATGGCGGCCAAGGCGGTGCCCACGCCCGCCGACGCCCATGTGGTGGGCTGCCGATGGCCAGTGGCGTTTCAGTTGCGCGTGCCCGACACCTGGCGAAGCGGTTTCTACGTGGTCGTGGTGCGGGTGCGCGACGACGATGGCGCCGTGTTCGAGCGGGAGCACTTCTTCGTCGTCAATCCGCCCCAGGCGGAGCCGCGGAGCCGGATCGCCTTCGTCGTCTCGACTTGTACGATGAACGCCTACAACGACTGGGGCGGCGGCAACAGCTACCACGGCGAAGGCGGGTCACCGCGTTTCAAGAAGCCCAACCCGCGCACCTCGCTGCTGCGGCCGTGGAGTCGCGGGTTGGTAAGGCTGCCCGTCGGCGCGCCGCGGGCCGTGTCGCGAGAGGAACTCAAGCCGTTTGCCCACCCGGTGCTTCCGTCGCACCCCTATGCCCATCACTTCGGCTTTGCACGCGATTACGGCGATGCCAGCTGGGCGCTGTACGGCAGGTTGTTCGTCGAGTGGGCCGAGGCCGGAGGATTCGCACTCGACTATTTCACCCAGCACGACCTGCACGCCGATCCGAGGGTGCTGGAGCCCTACCGCCTGTCGGTGGTGGTCGGCCATGACGAGTACAGCAGCTGGCCCATGCGCGAGGCGATCGAGAACCAACTCCGAGCCGGCGGAAACCATGCCCGGTTCGCGGGCAACAACATCTGGCAGGTCCGCTACGAGGACGACGGCACCACCTTCGTCAACCACAAGGACGAATCGACCGACCCGGTGCTGGGCACCGATCGTGAACGGTTCCTCAGCAATGCCTGGGACCTGCCCCAGGTGGGCTGGCCACTGACCCGAACCTTCGGGCTCACGGGCACCGCCGCCATCCATGCGATGTATGGCGGCGCGGCCCCGCGGGCCAGCGGCGGCTTCACGGTCTATCGCCCCTGGCACTGGAGCCTGAGGGGCAGCGACCTCTACTACGGCGACGTGATCGGTGGCCGGCCCGACTGCGTGGCCGCCTACGAGGTCGATGGCTGCGATTTCACCATGCGCGATGGCTTACCGTACCCCACCGGCAAGGATGGCGCCCCCGCAAATCTTGCAATCGTGGCGATGGCGCCGGCTCTGATGCATGAGGAAGATCACTTCAATGCCACCATGGCCAACCAGATGAATTCGGTGTCAACGCCCGAGATCAAGGGTGACGGTACGGCCCTGCCTCATCTCGAGGAGCACGAAGGGGTACGCCATCCCAAATATGGTGCCGGCATGATTGCCAGCTATGACCGCGGCGTCGGCCCTGGCGACGGCACCATGTTCGTTGTCGGCGCTACCGACTGGGTCGTGGGCCTGCAAAACCGCAACTGGTTCGTCGAGACGATCACCCGAACCACGCTCGAACGGCTCTCGGGGCCGCGTCCCTCGGCACCAGCATCGCCCCGGTCACCGCAACGGTCGTGAGGCATCTCCGTGGTCGATGGAAAACAGCGCCGGCGTTGTCCTTCGAACGTGCCTGGTCGTCGATGGCGGAGCCGTTCGTCCGGCCGTCACGACGCCGGCACGCCGTGGTCGACCCGCCGTGGATCGACGAAGAAGGGATCGGTAATGCCCTGCTTGCGGGCGGCGATCCCGGCCAGCAGCGTGCGGATCAGGCGGTCCATCAGCACGCCCGTCGTCTGGTGGGCGTCGTCCATGAAAGGGTTGTATTCCATGAAGTCGGCGGCGATGACATCGTTCTGGATGGCGACGGCCCGCACGAGCTGCATCGCCTGAGCCGCGGTCAGCCCGTCGGGATCCTGAGTGCCCACGCCCCTGGCGTAGGACGGGTCGATGCTGTCCATGTCGAACGAGAGATAGACCCGTCGGCCCCGCAGTTCGGACAGTACGGTACGGAGGACCGCTTCCCAACCGCGCACGTGAACCTCCGCCTGAAAGTGCGACCGCAGGCCGTGATCCCGCATCCAACGGATGCCCTCGGCGTCTTGGCCCTGCCCGCGCAGGCCCACCTGCACGAGATCTCGGCCTTCGATGATTCCGAGCTCGACAGCCACGCGGAAGAGCGATCCATTGTGAACCGCCCGGCCGTAGTCGTGGAGGTAGGTGTCGTTGTGGGCATCGACGTGCAAGATCGCGAACTGCTTCGATCCGTGCTTTCGTGCCAGTGCCGTGATGAATCCATACGACTGCACGTGGCAGCCCCCCACGCCGACCGGAATGCTGCCGGCGTCGAGGATCTCGGAGAGCACGGTGTGGATTTCCTCCAGCGACCGCTCCCCCTGGTTGGCGTAGCTGGCGATGTTGCCGTAGTCACAGAGGGTGAGCGTCGACCAGTCGATACCCGTCACGTTGTCCGTGCCCCCGGCCGGATACGTCATCCAATCCCGCAGTGTCCGCATGGTATTGGCGGCGAATCGGGCGCCGACCACGGGGTTGTCGTCGATCGTGAGTCCGACGAGCGCGACGTCGACCGCGGCCGCGCGGAGATCGGCGGGCGTGAATGCCAGTGGCGCGCCGAGCAATGTGGGAAACCCGCTGAGCGGCATGAGCCCCCCGGCGTACCGTTGTGGATTGACCAGTCCGGGTTCACGGGCCGGATCGCGGCTGCGGTCGCGGCGCGCGGTCAGCGCATCCCTGTCGGCCGTGAGACGAGTCAGCGACGGATCCCCGGCGACGCGCCAGGGAAACCATTCGAGAGGGCAATCGGTGGGAAGGGGCATCGTTCGAGGCTGGTCGGGGGCGGGATGTTGGGGGAAGGGTGGACACAGCATATAGCCGCGAACCATGCGCTCCATGTCCTTGGCATGGATGCCGTGCGGTGCGGATCGCGACCTCGCAGCCATCCGCATCAGGTAGTGCACGACCGCATCAAGAGACAGAGCCCGCTGCGACCAGTCAGGTTGCAGCGGGTTATGCGGGAATTGTGCGGGTTCCCAGAACCGGCCTGCGGCAGGAAGCCACCCAAAAAACAGCCGGCAGGAGCCATGGATGGCCCGGCCGGCGTGAAGATAGTGGCGGGGACAGGAAGCGAACGCCCTGAGTTTCGTGCGAGAAGTAATGGGATTGCGACTTCGTGCAGTGCAAATTGCAGTGCAGATTCGGAAGAGCGGCTTGCGGTGATTGCCAGAGCCGCCTTGTTGGTCGCGGGGATGGACATACCCCAAGCTGATCGTGAGGCGGTTCTGGCAAAAATGCTCGGCATGACGACAACGCCGAAAATGCGCAAACCACGATGAGAACAGCCGAGGTCGCAGGGCAGGGCAGGGGGACGTTTGAGGAATGAGTAGGGATATCACTGGCCTGCTCGCCATGCCGACGGCCATCACGAACAGCTCTGGTCAGCAACGAGCTTCCCCGCCCTGGTGTCGAGCAGTCGCCCTGCCCAAACGGCATAAAATCCGTTCCGCCAGCGTACGCGAATAAAATCGGCGAAAACATCTTCCGACGACTTGGCGTTTTTTCTTTTTCCCATTTGCCGTCACGGCAACTGACGAATTTCTCCGCCTACTGCCGCTGGTAGGAACCGCGATCGCGAAGATGGCCGGAGAAGGTGCGAATGGACTGGCGGCCGCAGTTCAATCTTCCAGCCGCTTGAGAGCCTGCAGCGCCGCGATCGCCTTGTCGGTGCCGCCGAATGCCCCTGACACGCTCTTCGCCGCGAGCAGGTCGTCCACGGAAATCTGGCTAGACCGACTGGCACCGACGGCCTTCTTCGTGACAGCCCCATCAGCGGCCTTCTTGCCCTTCCGCCGCTTCCTCAGCGGGCGATAGCCGGCCGCCTTGAGGGTCATCGAGACCTGGGCGGGAGCCACCGTGACGCCCTCTTCCTTGAGGATCCGCACGATTTCCTTCGGCCGGGGCTTCTCTCCCTTCGCCCTGATGATGCCCGCCACCTTCCGGATCAGGTCAGCCTTGCTCGCGGTCTTCTCGGCAGGCTTCTTGGCCACCTTACCGGTGGGCTTCCTGGCGGACTTGGTCGAGTGGGCAGGATCATCGGCGGCCATGGTTGTTACTCCGGGTACAAGCGTCGGTTGTGAGCCGCAATGATAGTTGCCCGCCGGACGCATTTCTTGCGGCGCGCTTTTCTTCCCGAACGTACTGGCCGCAGCCCAGAGTCACCCCCCGATTGTGCTATCATGCATCGAGGTTACCAGTCTCCCAACGCCCTATTCCCACGTTATAGGAACTCCCTCGTGCGTACCGGCAATCCGACTCTCAACGACAAGACGTTCGAGAACTTTGGCGTCTATCGCCGGGACATGACGGCCGAGCAGTCTCCGGTCGCCACCATGACGATCAACGGGACGGCCCAGAAGACGATGTTCCTGCTGCTTTTGGCCATGGGGGCGGCCTGCTTCACCTGGTCGAAGACGTTCACGGGACTCGAGGCCAATCCAGCCGCGGCCATGCCCTGGGCCATCGGGGGCCTTCTCGTCGGAGCCATCACCGGCTTTGTCATCTGCTTCAAGCACATCTGGGCACCAACACTTGCTCCGGTCTATGCGTTGGCCGAGGGGCTGTTTCTCGGGGGAATCTCCGCCAGCTTCGAAGCCCAGTACCCCGGGATCGTCATCCAGGCGGTCGCCGGGACGTTCGGCACGCTCGGCGGGCTGTTGCTCGCGTATCAGTCCGGGCTCATCAAGGCGACCGAGAACTTCAAACTGGGCATCGTGGCGGCGACGGGCGGCATTTGCCTCGTCTACCTGATCTCGCTCATCGGGGGTTTCTTCGGCTTTCCGGTGCCCTACATCCACGAAGCGGGCCCCATCGGCATCGGCTTCAGTCTGGTCGTGGTGGTTATCGCCGCCCTGAATCTCGTGCTGGACTTCGACTTCATCGAGCATGCGGCCGAACGCGGGGCACCCAAGTACCTCGAGTGGTACGGGGCTTTCGCCCTGACGGTGACGCTCGTCTGGCTCTACATGGAGATCCTGCGGCTGCTCGCCAAGATGCGAAGCCGGGATTGAAGAATCATGCCCACCACAATTTCCCTGCTGATCGCCTACCCGAAAGAACTCATCCGAGCGGGCCTACGGGCGATGCTGATTGGCTCCTCGGTGAAGATCGTCGGGGAAGCCAGCGACGCCCCCAGTGCTCTCACGCTGGCCAAGAGGCACAAGCCAGCCGTCGTGCTTCTGGACGTGGCGATCCCGGGCGGAGATGCGTTTGACCTAGTGCGGCAGCTTTCAACCACCCTGCCCGCCACCAAGTTCCTATTCATGACCGCCGTAGACAACCCGACTTACATGGCCCGGGCACGTGCTGTCGGGGCTGCCAACTGCCTGCTCAAGGGCGTGAGCCAGAGGGAACTCATTACGGCGATTGAGACGGCTGCCGCAGGAAAGCAGGCGACGGATGCGGGCCCGTTCGCCAAGGTCAGAGAGTCACTGAGCGGTCGGGCCAAGGTAGCCGCGGCCTCTGGCCTGACGCCCCGGGAGGAACAGGTCCTTCGCCATGTGGCGTTTGGACTCTCAAACGAAGAAGTCGCCCAGTCGCTCGAGATCAGCACCGAGACCGTCAAGGAGCACGTCCAGAACCTGCTCAGGAA
>JBJTSM010000383.1:0-2119 GCA_046076685.1 Planctomycetia bacterium
TGCGGATAGTCAGCCGCAAACGCCTTCAGGCCGCGGAGGTGCTCCGGTCTCACGCGGGCCGCGTTTTTCACCTCGATCGCATGCAGCCCGCCCGCACCGTAGACGACGAAATCGACCCCCACCTGCGATCGCGTCAGCCAATAAAACAGCCGGTGCCCGCCTGGAGAATAGTCGCACCAGGCTTTCAGGTGCTGGCCTACGAGCCCCTCGAGCGCCGCGCCGTCGATCTCTCCTGGCTCGTCGAGCGGTCCTGCGGGACGATTGGCCCGGAAGACGCCGGCATCGAAGAAGTAGAACTTCGGATGCACGGCCAGGCCGCGTCGGGCACGTCGGGTGAAGACAGGCACCCTGAATCCGAGCAGCAGATCCTCGAGGATTTCGAGAAAGCCCTCCGCCGTCTTGCGGTTGACCTCGCATTCGCGGGAGACGTTGGCGAGATTGAGCACCGACGCGTGGGAGAAGCTGATGCCTTCGAGGAACCGGGCGAAATTCCCGACCGACCGCACGAGGCCCTCGGCCTGCACCTCCTCGCGGATGGAGAGCGCGTTGTAGGCGGCCACGTGCGCCTCCGGATCGTCGGCCGCCATGATCACGGGCAACAGGCCGTCACGCAGCGCCGTCGCCAGGCGAAACCGGGGGCCCAGTTCGGCGGCCATGTAGGGGTGCATCCAGTGCTGCGCGGCGCGGCCGCCGAGCAGGTTCACGCCGCCGCGTCGCAGCTTGCGGGGGCTCGAGCCGGTGAACACGAACTGCGGTCGGCCGCCTTTCCGCCGGCGGGAATGCTCCTCGATGATCTGGTGGGCAACCTCCAGCAGGCCCGGCAGTTTCTGGACCTCGTCGATCACGACCGTGCGGGTGTGGGGATGCCCCGCCAGCACTTCGCGGAGCCGCTCCGGCCTGGCGGCCAACGACCGCATGGTCTCCGGATCGAGCAGATCGATCCGCAGGGCCTCGGGAAAAGCAGTCGCGGTCCGCCAGGTCTTCCCGGTTCCCCGGGGGCCGAAGAGGAAAAAATGCCCGGCAGGCGGCTGGAAAAATCGCGACACTGATTCCATTTTGCGACTCATTATGGAGTTAGCGATGGAAAATATAGGACGGCCCCGGCCGGCGTGAGAGGTTCGCCCGCGAGTGCAGCAGCGCGGACCGACGCCGATCACGGATCGACGGCGGTCAGTCCGGTCGCTTCCGCCGCCGCGCGCATCCGCCGGTCGGTGGTCACGACGCTTTTGGAGGCCGCCCGCAGAGCAGCGTCCGAGAGGCGGCGGAATCGGGCTTCGGCGGCTGGCACTTGAGCAGGGCGGCTGCAACCGCGGTAGAATCTGGAGATGCTCAGCCCCGAAACGCTCGCCGAATACCGCCGCATGACGCCGGGCCAACGCCTGGCGCTCAGCTTCGCCATGATCCGGGAGAACACGCCCTACCTCCTTCGTGGGCGACAGGAGGTGGTGGATCGACGGTTTGCGTTGCTCCAGCGGGAGAACGATCTCAGAAACGAAGGGATCCTGCGGGGCATGGCCCGCTTGGGAGCTTCCGCGGGAAGCCCGGCCCGATGACCGATCTGACGGCCGTGATCCACGATCTGGTCGGCCTGTTCGACCGGCTCCGACTGCCATACGCGATCATGGGCGGCATCGCCGTTCGAGCCCATGGCCTGCCGCGGCCGACCTTCGATGTCGACTTCGTGCTGGCGGTTCCCCGGGAGCGGCTGGGCGATCTGATTGAGGCCATCGAGGACGCGGGATACACGGTGCCCGACCACTATCGCGGCGGCTGGGTCGACTCGGTCGGCGGCATGCCGCTCTTCAAGGTGCGGCTGTTCCTCGAAGGCCGCGGCATCGATGCTGACATCTTTCTGGTGGAAAATGAGTTTCAGAGGGATGTGATGAGCCGCCGCATCCTCGACGAGATCGAGGGAAAGCCGGTGCAGTTGATCACCGCCGAAGACCTGATCCTTTTCAAGCTGCTGGCAGGACGGCCCCGGGATCTCCTGGACATCAAAGACGTATTGTTCATGCAGGGTCAGTTGGACGAAGGCTACATGCGTCGCTGGGCCGCTCCGCTGGGGGTCTCCGAGCAACTCGAGCAGGCGCTCGCCGACCGCGAAGGATGACGCCCGAAT
>JBJTSM010000384.1:0-3420 GCA_046076685.1 Planctomycetia bacterium
CCCGGCTAGCGCCGGGGGCTTTTATGCGGGCGATCCCCCGGCTAGCGCCGGGGGCTTGTATGGGGGCATAAAAGCCCTGAGCGCGAGCGACGGGACTGGGAGTTTTGGGACGACTGCATGGCAGGATGCCATGTGAGTCACCAGAAACCGGAGGTTTCCAAGCGAAAACGACACGATGTCGTGTTTCGCGTGAAGCAAGCCGCCCTGAGCGCAAGCGACGGGATGACCGGTCAGACCCGTAGCGCCGATTCGGCGGCCCGGGCGGGGCACGCGGCCAACGCCTCGCGGACAGGCCCAGCCACGAACTCCTCCACCTGCGCCGCCGCCCGTCCGGCCAGGCCCGGCACGTCCATCGCCGCGATCAGGTCGATGCCCGTGAAGAGCGGGTCGGCCGCCAGCCGTTCGACGAGATCGTTGTCGTGACCTTCGCGCATCCGCGCCGTCGTGGCGTGGCTGTGCCGGCGGAGCGCCTCGTGGAGTTCCTGGCGGTCGCCGCCCGCCGTCGTGGCGGCCATCAGCAGCCGCTCGCTGGCGAGGAAGGGGAGATGGTGCTCGAGGTTGCGGCGGATCGCGCCGGGCAGCACGACCAGGCCGCCCGCGATGTTGGCATAGATCACGAGTTGGGCGTCGGTGGCGAGAAAGGCCTGCGGAAGCACCAGCCGGCGGGGGGCGGAGTCGTCGAGCGTCCGCTCATACCACTGCGTGGCCGCCGTCTGGCCGGTCGTCGCCGTGAGCCCCATCACGAACCGCGCCAGCCCGCACATCCGTTCGGCCCGCATGGGGTTGCGCTTGTAGGGCATCGCCGAAGAGCCGACCTGATCCTGCTCGAAAGGCTCCTCCATCTCCGCCCAGGCGGCGGCGAGCCGCAGGTCGTTGCCCGCCTTGTGCGTCGATTCCGAGATGCCGGCGAGCACCGACACCACCTGCGAGTCGACCTTCCGGGTGTAGGTCTGTCCGGTCACGTCGTAGGCGCGGTCGAACCCGAGCTTGTGCGACACGATCTCGTCGAGCCGCCGCACCTTGGCATGATCGCCGGCGAAGAGCTCGAGGAAGCTGGCCTGCGTGCCGGTGGTGCCCTTCACGCCCCGGGCGCGGAGCCGCTGCCGACGCGTGAGCACCTCCTCCAGATCGAGCAGGAGATCGTGGATCCACAGGCAGATTCTCTTGCCGATGGTGGTGGGCTGCGCGGGCTGCAGGTGCGTGCGTCCCAGGCAGACGAGATCGCGGGTCTCGAGGGCCCGCTCGGCCAGCCGCTCGATCACCACGGCCAGGCGGGCGGCGATCAGATCGAGTGACTCTCGCATCATGATCAGGTCGGTGTTGTCGGTGACATACGCGCTCGTCGCACCGAGGTGCAGGATGGGGCGGGCGAGGGGGCAGGCGTCGCCGAACGTATGCAGGTGGGCGAAGACGTCGTGCCGCATCTTCCGCTCGTATTCCGCCGCCTTCGCGAAGTCGATCGGTTCGAGGTTGGCCCGCATCTGTTCGATCTGCGCCGACGAGATCGGCAGCCCGAGTTCCGCCTCCGCCTCCGCCAGCGCCAGCCAGGTCCGCCGCCAGAGCTTGTAGCGGTGGTTGTCGCTCCAGAGCCGCGTCATTTCGGCCGAGGCATAGCGGCACGCCAGGGGATTGTCCCAACGGTCGTGGGGATCGGGGCTGGAACCGGAATTCACGGACGGTCTCCTATTTTCGTGTCGGGGCGGCCGGTGCCGCCTGCCGACTCATCTTGCAAAAGAGCCGCTCCAAGGCCAGCCGGGCGCGCAGACCCCGCGAGGCATCGCCTTTGAGGGCCAGATCGAGGTCCAGGAGCGTGGTGGGGAGCATTCTCGCCCGTCGCGGCCCCAACTGCCCGAGCGACTCGCGGGCCAGACCGAGCGCCTTCGGCCACGCGGCCACGCCGGCCTCCCGGAGCGCCTGTTCGACGCCCGCCGGACGGCCGGCGGCCGCCGGCAGGGCCAGCAGCCGCGCCGCCGTGGAGAGCCGCCGCAGCACCGAGGCGATCTGGGCGCTGATGGCGATGGGGTTTTCGCCGGCCGCGAGCAGCGCGGCCAGTTGGGTGACGGCCTCGCGGGCGTCGCCCGTCGCGGCGGCATCGATCATGCCCCACGCGGTGCGCTCCAGCGGGCTGGCGGCGAAGTCGTCGATCGCCTCCGGCTGGATGACGACCTTCTTCGCGGCCGGGTCGGTGGCTGCGGCGAGGCGGGCCAGAGCCTGATCGACCTGGCCCAAGTTGTTGCCGAGACGTTCGAGCAGCCGCTGCGCGGTGGCGGCCGCGAGCTGGATGCCGTGCCGCGACTGCGACCACTGCCGCACCCAGGCCGCCAGGTTCGCCCGCGGCGGAACGGTGATATCGACGACGAGGCCGTGCTTCGCCACCGCCTTGGCGAGCCGGGTGTTCGCCGGCAGGCTCTTCAGCTCCAGGATCACGAGCCCCCTGCCGCCGGCCGCTGCCCGCGGAGCACCGGCGAGTTTTTCGAGTGTCTCACGGGCCGCGGTCACGAAGCCGTCGGCCGTACGCACGACGGCCGCCCGGGTCGCGCCGGCAAAGAGCGGCACCGTGGCCGCCTCGTCGAAGACGTCGCGCGGGTCGATCTCGCCGTCGCCCGAGAACTCCCGCCATGCCCAGGAGCGATCGGCCTCGTCGGGGCAGAGGCGATCGCGCAGGAGGGCGAGCATGTGGCCCGCGAGGAACGGCTCGTCGCCGACCATCGCGACGAGCGACGGCGTGCCGAGCGACCAGTCGGCCGGCTGCTGGAGGATCTCGAGGGCACTGACGGCGTCGGGCACGGCACGGGCTTCCGCGGGAAAGCCGTCAGTGTAGCGGGGACGAGCGGAGTCGGTCGGGGGGCTTACCCGGGCCTAAAGCCGCGGGTGATTCGACCATATCCCGTCGCTTGCGCTCGGGGCTTGTATCGAAGCGGGGCCCGATAAAAGCCCCCGGCGCGAGCCGGGGGATGGCGGATCGATCGGTGCACCATCCCGTCGCCGCCGCTAAGGCGTCGTATTCGTCGTCGGCAGCGTGTGGCCGCCGCCGAGGCGGCCGACGATGCGGGAGGTCGCCATCGTGACCGGTTCGGGAGTCGTAGCCGCCCCCACGTTGCCCGCCGCATCGGCGACCTCGACCCGCAGGTAGACCCGTGCGGGGGTCGTGCGATCCGGCTGCCAGCGGTATTCCCCCTGGTTGTCGGCTGCGGCGGCGATCGTGGCCCATGGCCCTTCGGCGTTTGGAGAGAACAGGAGGCGGGCCGTTTTCGGTGCGGGCAGCTGATCGCGCGACGTGTAGCGGATCACGATGCCTCCGGTATCGCCCTCCGACACCCGGGCCGCACCCAACAGCTCGACGTGGGGTGCGTCCTCGTCGATTCCGATCCAGCTCTCGGCCGCGTCGCCGGCGCGTGGGCCGGTGCTGGCGTCCGGAAC
>JBJTSM010000385.1:0-3170 GCA_046076685.1 Planctomycetia bacterium
TCACCCGAACAACACCGCGGCCTGCCGGATCGTGGCCCAGAGGCCCCAGGCCATCGGCACGGCGACGAGCAGCCAGAAGGCTGCCAGCGGCACGACGCCCGTCACGCCACCTGCCGCGTCGGCCGCGGACTCCGCGACGAACGGCTCGAGCTCGACGGCCGGAGCCGTCTTGACCGCTGTTTCGTCTGCGGCGTCGGTCGGCCCTGAGCCGGTCGCGGCGAGCGGCTTCACGAGGCTATTGCAGACGAAGCCCACGGCGAGCAGGCCGGCAAGGAGAATCATCGTCCGATCGTAGGCGGCGGCCCGCGGCACACCCGCGCGGATCTGCTGCTCGTTGACGTAGTTGACGAGCACGGGCCCGAGGATGCCGGCCACGCTCCAGGCCGTGAGCAGGCGGCCGTGAATGGCGCCGACGAAGCCGGTGCCGAAGAGATCGGCCAGGTAGGCGGGGATGGCGGCGAATCCACCGCCGTACATCGTGAGGATCACACAGAAGACGCCGCAGAACAGGCCGATGTTGCCGGCGCGGCCGACGGCGGGCACGGCCGCGTAGAGCAGGAGGCCGAGCAGGAAAAAGATCCCGTAGGTCGTCTTCCGCCCGAGCACGTCCGAAAGGGACGACCAGAAGAACCGGCCGAGGATATTGAACAGGCTCAAGAGACCGGTGAACCCGGCCCCCATCGCCGCCACCCGGCCGAGGTCGGCCGTGTCGAGCCGCTCAAAGGGCACGTCGACGCCCACGAGCCGGCCCCCAAACATCTCCTGCAGCATGGGCGACGCCATGCCGATCACGCCGATCCCGGCCGACACGTTCAGGCAGAGCACGAGCCACACGAGCCAGAACTGGCGGGTGCGGCAGGCTTCGGCCACGGTCATCGACACCTGCGCCGGCCGACGGACAGTCGGCGCGCCGTCCGGCCGGGCGGCGCCGCCGCGCCATCTCGGCGGCGTCCAGCCGTCGGGCGGCACCCGGTAGGCGAAGGCCCCGATCATCATGAACACGAAGTAGATCGCCGCCAGCACGAGGAAGGTCTGCCAGACGCCGACCGACTCCGGCCCCGCAAAATGCTTCATCAGCCTGTCGGCGAGCGGCGAGCCGACCATCGCACCTCCGCCGAAGCCCATGATGGCCATGCCGGTGGCCATGCCCCGCCGATCGGGAAACCACTTGATGAGGGTCGAGACGGGAGAGATGTAGCCGAGGCCGAGACCGATGCCGCCGATCACTCCCGCGCCGAGCCACAAGAGCCACAGCTGGTGCCAATAGACGCCGGCGGCCGCGATCACGAGGCCGCCGCACCAGCAGATCGCGGCCACCACCGCCGCCTTCCGCGGTCCCGCCCGTTCGAGCCACGTGCCGAAGACCGCGGCACTGGAGCCGAGAAACACGAAGAACAGCGTGTACATCCAGCCGAGCAGCGGCTTGTCCCAGTCGCAGGTGGTGGTGGTGAGCCTGCCGAGGAGTCCGAGCGACCGCGGGCAGACGACCGGCTGGGTGATGCCCACGGCCTTGGTGAGCGGAATCCAGAACACCGAGAATCCGTAGGCCATGCCGATGCACAGGTGCACGCAGAGCGCGGCGGGGGGCACGAGCCAGCGATTGAACCCCGGGCCGGCGATGGTCCGCCGCTTGTCGAGCAGGCTAAAAGAGGATGCGGAGGGCATGCCGCAGACTGTGGCCGTCCCGCTCCACTTGGGATACGATTTACCGGTAGAGGAACTCATCCGGAATGCCCCGCAAGGTTCGTGAACTCGTGGCCGATCTCATCGCCAACGGCTTCACCGAGATTGCCGGCGGCGGCAAGGGTTCTCACCGGAAGTTTGTGCATGACTGATGTCGCTGTGCCGTCACCCTCAGCGGGCAAGCGGGTGAAGACGCCAGGCCGTAACAGGAAAAACAATTGAGAAAAGCGTCGGAGGCGATTCATGAAGACGACTGATGCTTACCATAAATGGGTCGAGTGGAGCGACGAGGACGAAACCTACGTCGGAAAGTGTCCTGACCTCATCTCCGGCATTCACGGCGACGACCCCGTCCAACTCTACGCGGATCTGGCCCGAGTGACAGACGAGGTGGTCGCCCTTTTTGAAAAGGAGGGACGGCCACTTCCCGTTCCGCGAGTGCGGCCCATGCAGGATGTGGGCTGATTTGCTATTGCTAGGAGTGGAATGCGGGTGACCGCATGAAAATGGCGAGCGGATTCCCTTTGCTTCCGCAGCGGGCGAGGGTCGCCGGTTACGAACACGCGGCGACGACCTCAAGCCGTTTCGGTCACGGCGGCGACACGACCCCGGGCACGGCCCGGGCTTGATTTGGCGTACACTGTCGGCATGTTCGCACCGGACCACGAACCCGCCTCCCCTGCCCAGCCCTCCGCGCGTGCCGCGGGGGCCGGCTCCGCGGCCACCGCGGCGGCCGTCACGCTCGCCGTGCTGGCCCTCGGCGCGGCGGTCACCGTGATGGGCCCCGTGCTGCAGCCCTTCCTCGTGGCCCTGTTCCTCTTCCATGCCACGCAGTTCGGCGCGAAATCGCTCGCCCGGCTCGGCATGCAGCCCTGGACCGCCTACCCCACGCTCATCGGCCTCACCCTCATCTTCTCGATCCTCACGGCGCAGTTCGTCTACCGGGAGGCCGACGTCTTTCGCCGGACATGGCCCCGCTACGAGGAACGGATCGCGGTCTATCTGTCGGACTGGTGGCCCAGCTTCGCCGCCCACACGCGAGCGACTCTCACCCCCGCCCAGACGGCCGACACCACCGCAGCCCCGCCTGCCCCCCGCGCCGCCAAGCAGCCTGCCGGCATCGAGCCCCTGCCGGAGCAGACCGCCGACCTGCTCGCGGACGCCGCCGGATCCGCCGACGAGACGACTGACGCCGACCACACACCCGCACCCGCTACGGCAACCAGCGCAGCATCTACGGCGACCGCCGATGCGACGCGGGCCGCTCCTGCCCCTTCTTCAGACGACGATCGGCAGCCGGCCTCCCCGCCCGCGGCCCGGCCCGGCCGCGCGACGCTCACCGAACTCTTCCGGATCACGTCCCAGGACGTGATCGACTACGTCTTCTCGCACGGACTGCGCGTCGCGGAGCTCTTCGTGGTCGTCTTCTGCTACCTCGTCTTCCTCTTCGTCGGCAGCCGCAAGCTCGAGGCCCGGGTGCTGCGGGC
>JBJTSM010000386.1:0-11549 GCA_046076685.1 Planctomycetia bacterium
ACTGGGCCGACGTCTGGGAGTCGGCGATCGTGCTGGCCGAGGAGCTGGCGGCCGCCGACGGCCGGGGCCTCTCCCTGCTCGAACTCGGCTGCGGCCTGGGCTTGCCGTCGCTCGCGGCCGCCCACGCCGGCTTCACGGTGACGGCCACCGACTACGAGGCGCCGGCCCTGGAGGGGGTGCGGTTCAACGCCGCCCGCAATGGACTCGAAACGGTAAGCACCCGGGAGCTCGACTGGCGAAAGCTCCCGGCAGACCTCGGCCGCTACGACCGCGTGGTCGCGGCCGACGTGCTCTACGAATCCCACCACCCCGCGGCGCTGGTCGACGTGATCGCCCGCACGCTCAAGCCCGACGGCGTGGCGCTCGTCGCCGATCCCTGCCGGCAGAAGGCCGCCGGCTTCGAGCCGGCGGCGCGGGCGGCGGGGCTGGGCGTGGTGAAGCAGCGGGCCCGCCGGCCGCATGGGGCGACCGACGGGCCCGCCGTCGAAATCTACTGCGTGACGTTTCCGCGGTGACGCCCTTCGCGTCACCGGGGCGTGTCAGGCCACGAGCCGCATCTCCGGCACCTCGCCGGTGATGCCGATCACGAACTCCTCGAAGATCTTCACGTCGAGCGCCGAGGCGCTTTCGGCCTCGGGATGGAACTGCGTCCCGATCGCGACCCAGCCCTCCACGACGCTCTCGATCGCCTCGACCACGCCGTCCGGGGCGCGGGCGGTGACCTTGAAGCTCTCGGCGACGTCGTCGATGCCCATGTGGTGCATGCTGTTGACGCGGATTTCCCCGTCACCGTAGACCCGCTCCATCACCGAGCCCCGCTCGACGACGAGGGCGTGGCGGTGCGACTGGTCGATCGGATCCTTGTGGGGAATCGCCTTGGGAAGATCCTCCGGCAGGTGCAGGAAGAGGGTGCCCCCCTCGGTGACGTTCAGCAGTTGCATGCCGCTGCCGATCGCCAGCACGGGCATGTGGCGGGCGCAGATGTGCTTGGCGAGCATGCGGTCGAAGTCCTCGCGGCGGGCATCCATCGGGCGGACCGCCGGGTGCGGCATGTAGCCGTCGCGCCGCGGGTCGAGGTCGGCCCCCCCCACCATGACGACGCCGTCGAGCAGGTCGAGCAGGCGGATCACGTCGTCCTCGTCGGCCAGCGGCGGCAGGATCACGGGGATGCCGCCCGCGGCGGTGATGCCGTCGTAGTAGCCGGCGGCCACGAACGAGAGGGCGGCGTGCTCCTTGCGGGTCGAGCGGTAGTCGGTGTTGATGCCGATGAGGGGTTTGACAGCCATGGGGTTCCTCTGGAAAAGCGTCGAGCCGGCATCCTGCCGGCCGGCCCGTCGACGTGGTGGTCGGTGCGACCCCCGCGTGCTTGCGGATGAAAAACCGCCCCCGCGTCGCCCCGTGTGGAGTGCCGACCGAAACGTGGCCCATGACGCACAAGAGCCCGCGGCGCCACGAATGGCACGGGCCTGGCAGCGTCATCCCTAACGCTTCGATCGTCATCCTTCGGGGCCGCACGGCGGGCGGGTGCCATCCGGGCACCGGGCCGACACCCCACCGGGGCGCCGGGCCATTACCGTCGTTCAAGCCACGATCCGATCAACTCAGCCGATCGAACGGATCCATCCGTTCGGTCGCGTCCTGCGAACCACCTCGCGGCGTGCCGCAGACGCAACGGGCGAGAACGTATCGGGCTCACGACGCAAGGCAAGGATTTTTTCGATTTTGTGGTGGCAGGGCCGCCTCGACCACCACATCCGGTGCTAGCACGCCCGGTGCTAGCACTCGGAGTGGCCGATCGGACGGGCGGTCAGCCCCCGATCCAGATGGCCGACTTGAAGCTCCGCAGCCAGGTGAGCTGCCGCTTGGCGAGCTGCCGCGTCCGCTGCTGGGTGAGCCGGACCGCCTCGGCCGGCGTCATCCGCCCCGCCAGCACGTCGAGCGCCTCGGCATAGCCCGCCGCCTGACGGGCCGTCGGACCGATGCCTCCCGGCCTGGACGCGGCCGCCCGCGTCTCCTCGACGAGCCCCTCGGCAAACATCGCTTCCACCCGCCGGTCGATCCGCTCGCGGAGCATGCTCCGCGGCCGATCGACGACGAGCATCTGCCCGTCGAACACCACCGACGGCGGCCGCTCCTCGAACCACGATGATGGGGTGGGCCGCCCCGTCGTTTGCACGACCTCGAGCGCCCGGATGATCCGCCGCGTGTCGTTCGGGTGAATCCGGGCGGCGGCCACGGGATCCATGGCCTCCAGCCGGGCATGCAGCGGGCCCGAGCCCGTCCCCCGCGCCTCCTCCTCGAGCCGCCTGCGAAACGACGGATCCCCCGCCGGCTGCGGGTCGAGGCCGTCGCGGAGCGCGCGGAGATAGAGCGGCGTGCCCCCCACGAACAGCACCCGTTTGCCCCGGCGACGGCAGTCCTCCACCGCCGCCGCCGCCGCCGCGAGCCACCGCGCGACCGTGTAGGTTTCGCCCGGTTCGACCAGGTCGACGAGATGGTGGGCGACCTGCGCCCGCTGGGCCGCCGTGGGCTTGGCGGTGCCGATGTCGAGGCTCCGGTAGACCGCCATCGAGTCGGCGCTCAGGATTTCCGCATCCAACTGGCGGGCGAGGAGCAGGCCGAGGGCCGTTTTCCCCGCGGCGGTGGGCCCGGCCAGGATCCAGCAGTCGTCGCCCAGGACGGGCCCGCGGGGGGCCGACGAGTCCGGCTGCGGACCGCCAGACGAGCCGCCCGGGCATGCTAGAGTTGAGGGCCCCCCGGAACCGTCCGGCGGGCGTGCCTTGAGCTGGTGACGGTCTGGAGCCATCGATGCGTCGGCTGGGAGAAACGCTGGAAAACCTGGAACGGGTGGTCGCCTCGCGAAAGGGCGACCCCTCGGCCCGATCCTACACCAGCCGGCTCCTGGCTGGCGGCGTGCCCGCGATCGGAGCCAAAGTCACCGAGGAAGCCGGCGAGCTGGTGGCGGCCGCGGCGGGCGAGACCGACGACCGGGTCGTCTCCGAGGCGGCCGATCTCGTCTACCACATGCTCGTGCTGCTCGCCTGCCGCGACGTCGGCCTCGACCGCGTGGAGGACGAACTAGCGCGGCGGTTCGGCATCTCCGGTCTCGATGAAAAGGCGTCGCGCACCGCGGCAACAGCACCGCACACGGCCACGCCCACGTCTCCCCGCACCGATGGAGCCTCCTCATGAGCACCCCTGCCGGCGCGACGGCGCCTTCCAAGGAACAACTCCTGCGGATCGGCGTGCCCAGCAAGGGCCGGTTGGCCGAAATCTCCGCACAACTGCTCAATGACGCCGGTGTCTCGTTTCGCCGCAACGAGCGGAGCCTGTTCGCACTGTGCCGCGGCATGCCGGTCGAGGTGATCTTCCTGCGGACGGACGACATTCCCGTGCTGACGGCCGAGGGCGCCATCGACCTGGGAATCACCGGCGCCGACCTGGTGGCGGAAAGCGGCGCCCCGCTCGTGCACCGGCTCGATCTCGGCATCGGCTCCTGCCGTCTGGCCCTCTGCGTCGCCGACAGTTCTCCCGTGACCGACGCCCGGCAGCTCGCCGGCAAGCGGATCGCCACCAGTTTCCCCAGGATCACGCGGCGCTGGCTGGCGGAGCGGGGCGTGGAGGCCCATTTCGTGGAACTTTCCGGCAGCGTCGAGATCATGATCACGCTCGGCGTGGCCGACGCGATCGTCGATCTCGTCGAGACGGGCAGCACGCTCGCGGCCAACCGGCTCCGCGTGCTCGACGAGATCGGCCGCTACGAAACGGTGCTCGTGCAGAACCACTCGGTCCGCGACGCGGCCACGGCCGACCGGATCGTGCGCCGCCTGGAGGGCATCGTGATCGCCCGCAACTGGTCGCTGCTCGAGTACAACGTGCCGCGAACGCGGCTGGCGGAGGCGGAAAAGATCACGCCGGGTTTCAACTCACCCACGGTCAGCGGCCTGGAAGACCCCGAGTGGTGCGCCGTGCGGGCCATGGTGAAGCGGGGAGAGGCCCACGCGATCATGGAGCGACTCGACGCGATCGGCGCCTCGGCGATCATCGAGACGCAGATCGCCAACTGCCGGCTGTAGCAGAGGGGGCGAACGTCGGCGGAACGCACCCGACGGCCCTAGTCACCGTGGGCCACCTCCCCCCCCGCCACGCTTGCCATCGCCGCCCAGGTGACACGGTCGATGGATGCTGAGATGAATCGGGTCGCCCCGTCCCCGAGCACGACATTCGCGCCGGCCGGGTGCTGCGAATACATCTGATCGCAATGTCCCGCCGGATCATTCGGCACGTGAATAATTCCCGCCTCGCCGGCGGCCGGACCGCTGTGTGAAAGAACGAGGGCGGCGGCCCGTTCGGGATCGGTCGTCCCGTTCGCCGCGCGGCTGAATCCGCCCGCCACGATCCCGGCCCAGGCTTTCTGGCAGAGCGACTGAGAGTGCTCGCCGACGAACACGGTCTTCGACAGGCCATCGGAGACCTCGGCCGCTCGCAGCCGAGAGTTGCGATACAGAGGCCCGTTGGCAATACCTCGCCATTCGAGCCGAGCAGGTCCATCCCACGGATCCTCGTGGCCGGCATTGGCGACGTAATCGCTGCGCCCGAGAACCGCGCCGGACGCATGGGCCACACCGGCGGCGTCCAGTACGGCGAAAGCGTCACGCGGCCCGGTCGAAGACGGGCACAAAAAAGTCTTGAGTTGTCGAGACACAATCGGTCGATTGGCGACGGCGGCCACGCCGGCATCGCCATCATAGGCCGCGGTCGCTGCAGCCTCCTCGAGAAAGGGGGCGATCGCGAGTCCCCAGCCCGTCCCCGGCGGGGCGTCGAACGTATCGGTATCGCGGGCGGAAGATGCCGTGTCGGCCTGATACCCCGAAGGAAAGTGTCGCCGGCCATCGACGAACGTGTGCATCGCGATGCCAACCTGCCGGAGGTTGTTGCTGCATTGGCTGCGACGGGCCGATTCTCGTGCCGCCTGCACCGCGGGCAGGAGCAGGCCGACGAGCCCGCCGATGATCGCAACCACGACCAGCAGTTCCACCAGCGAGAATCCACGCCGTCGCATTGTGAGGCTCCTCAAAAATATTTTTTTGAACTCTCAAAACCATTGTTTTGATTTCCCAAAAAAAGTCAACCGGCGGCGTCTTCGTGGGGCTGCCGCGCGGGAACTCTCCGGCGGCCGGTTTCCTGACCGGGGCGGAAGATCCGCGGGCACGGCACCGGGGAACGCGTCGGAAATCAGGCCCGATCGCCCGGCCACGGGCCGGCACCGGCGATGACGCGGCCGCGACGCAGCGTGGCCGCGACCTCCGTGGCGGGATCGAGCGCGGCTTCGTACGGATCGGCCTGCGGGCCGGCGGGCCGGAGGATGGCGAGATCGGCCGGCCGCCCCGGCGCCAGGATGCCCCAGCGGCGCTCGAACGCCAGCGCCCATGCGCCGTGCAGCGTCGCCATCGCGACCGCCTCGGCCGGACGAACGACCCCGGCCTCGACAAGCGCCCGGCATTCCGGCAGCACCGCCAGATCCGGATTCGACGCGCGGCTGTCGGTGCCGATCGCCACCCGGATCCCGGCGTCGCGGAACGCTTGCACCGGCGGCAGCCGGCCGCCGAGCGACCGTGTGGTCCGCGGGCAGACCACCACCCCCAAGCGATCGCGATGCCGGGCCAGCCGCGCAAGTGCCGGCGGATCGTCGGGCAGAAACGTGCCGTGCACCACGATGCCCCGCGGCGCCCGGGCCAGCAGCGATATCCAGTCGGCCACGGGCAGCAGTTGCGGCGGGGCGTCCGGCCTCCAGGCCCCCAGTCGTTCGAGCAGGGGGCGGAAGGCACCCCCGCCCGTCGCGAGCAGTTCCGCCTCGTCAGGGCTCTCGGCCAGGTGCATCGCCACCGGCAGTCGCCGGCGGGCGGCCTCACGGATCACCTGCCCGCCGAGCGGCCGCCCGACGGAATAGGGCGCATGCGGGGAAATGCCGCCCGCCACGCCGCCGCCCGCCATACGACCCAGATCATGGCGGAGCCCCGACAACGCCCCGGCCATCACGGCGGCCGACAGGCCGAGCGTCTCGTGAAAGACCCGCACGACCGGCCCGGTCGATCGGGCCACAGGATGCGGGGCCGTCGCGATCTCGCCGATCGCGGTCACGCCGGCCGCCGCCGATTCCGCGAGGCCGGTCGCGACGGCGTCCGCCAGCCGCCCCGCCTCGTCGGCGCCGCCGGCAGCCCGGGTCCTGCGCAGCGCCACCACGCGTTCGATCCACCCGGGCAGCCCGCCTCCACCGGCGAGCGGATGATCGATGTCTGAAAATTCCAAATGCGTGTGCGCATTGACGAGCCCCGGCATGATGATCGCATCGCCGAGATCGTGCACCGGTCCGGTCGGGCGGCCGCGACCGATCGCCCGGATCAGGCCCCGTTCGATCCGCACCCACCCGCCTTCGATCGGACCGCTGGCGATCGGCAGCACGTGCCGCGCCCGCAGCGTGATCGGCGCGGGGCGTGGGCGACCCTCGCTCACGGGCTCGTCGCCGCGACCGGCAACGGCACGGCACGGACTCTTGTCCGCTCGGCGTCGGCCGGCGTCACGACATCGTCTTCCTCGAAGAGCTCGTAGAAGACGTTTCGTCGTCGCGGCACCCAACCCAGCTGCGAGATCGCCGACTTCATCTGCTCGAGCGTGAGGTGATGCACGGTGCCGGCGGCGCTCACGACATTTTCCTCGATCATCAGGCTGCCCATGTCGTTGGCACCGAAGAGGAGGGCGAGCTGGCCGATTTCCCGGCCCTGCGTGACCCAGCTCGACTGGATGTTCCGCACGTTGTCGAGATACAGCCGCGCGACGGCCTGGGTCTTCAGGTATTCAAACGGACCCACCGGCGGGATGTCGGCCATCTCCGTATGGTCGGGCTGGAACGACCAGCAGATGAAGGCGGTCAGTCCTCCCGTCTCGTCCTGGAGTTGCCGCAGCCGCTCGAGGTGCTCGACCCGCTCGGGCAATGTCTCGATGTGCCCGAACATCATCGTCGCGGTGCTGCGGCCGCCGAGTTCGTGCCACTGGCGATGCACCTCGAGCCAGTCGTCGGTCAGCACCTTGCCGCGGGTCATCGCCAGCCGGACGCGGTCGACCAGGATCTCGCCGCCTCCGCCTGGAAGCGACCCCAGGCCGGCCCTGGCGAGCCGCTCGAGCACCTCGCGGAGCGGCCGTTTCGAGACCTTGGTGAAATGGTGGATCTCCGGCGGGGAGAAGCCGTGGACATTCACCTGCGGAAAGCGGGCCTTGATGTCGTGGAGCAGTTCCTCGTACCACTCGAGCGTGAGGGTCGGGTGAAGACCGCCCTGCATGAGGATCTGATCGCCCCCGAGCGCCACCGTCTCCTCGATCTTGGCAAGCAGCGTCTGCCGGTCGAGCACGTAGCCCTCGGGATGCTTCGGACCACGGTAGAACGCGCAAAAATCACAGACCGCCGTGCAGACGTTGGTGTAGTTGATGTTGCGATCGATGTTGTAGGTGCGATACGGCTCCGGATGGAGCCGCCGCGTCACGGCGTCGGCAGCCCGACCAATCGCGGCCAACTCCCGCGATTCGAGCAGCCGCACGGCATCTTCGGCGGCCAACCTCCGGCCGGAGACGGTATCGTCGAGAATGCGTTGGATGGATGCTGCCATGAATGGGTCGCCGTCTGGATGGGCCGGCATCATACCGTGGAGGGGATCGCGACCGCGACGTCGACTCCCGACGGCGCGAGGGCCAGCGCCTCGGCGTGGCGGTAAAACCTCACCAGGGCGGCGCGTTCACGCGGCCCCAACTCGTAATGCAGGTTGTCGCGGAGATAGCTGAGGCACTGCGGCACCGTCAGCCCGTGCCCGGCCGCCTCCGCCGCCGCGATCGACGCCAGGTGGGACCGCCCCGCATCGCGAGCCGACGCCAGCACCGGCTCGATGCCCGTCACGTCGACGCCCGGACGTGATGCCCAGACGGCGAACACGAAGGGCAATCCGGTCCAGCGACACCACTCGTCGCCGAGATCCCATATGAGTTGGAAGGAGCCCCGCTGGGAACCGATGGCACGGTCGCCGATCAGCAGGACCGCGTCGGCCGCCGTGTCTTCGAGCCCCGCGCCGATCGGCAGCACCTCCACCTGCGGCGTGACGCCATGGCGCTCTGCCAGCAGGATGCGGGCCAGCGTCGCGCTCGTCCGCGACCCCTCGTCCACCGCGAGCCGGGCGACCCGACCGGGCCGCGTGCGAAAGAACAGCTTCACGCTCATCACAGGCCCACGACAGCCGATGCAGGCGTCGGAGACCACGCGATAGCCCGTGCCGCGAAAGAGTTCGATCGACGGGATCAGGGCGACATCGAGCGATCCCGACGACAGCCGGTCGGCCAGACGGCTCGGCAGGTCGTAGGCCACGCCCAGCCCCCGGGCCGCCAAGCCGTACACCAGGGGTTTGGTGTTGAGGTATTGGACGGCCCCGATGCGGGGGCCGGCTTCGATCAACGGCGTTTTTGAGGCGATTCGATTAAGCATGGATGGGGGGCTGCTGCCTGGAGTGAGAACCGCAGCCGCCTACCGACACTAACCGCTCGGGCCGGCACCACGCGAAATGGCGGGCCGGGCGAAACGCCATCCCGTCGCTCGCGCTCAGGGCTTTTATGAACGCCCATCCCATAAAAGCCCCGTGGCGCAAGCCCGGGGATCGATCCTTTCATGAACGCCCATCCCATAAAAGCCCCGTGGCGCAAGCCCGGGGATCGGTCCGGGGAGCCGCCCAGCACTCGCGCCAGGGGGCCGGTCAGGGCTCCAAGCGGCGGAAGTGCCGCAGGCCGAGTTCCAACGGCAGGAAGGTGGCCACGACCCCCAAAACCGAGATCGCAAGCAGGCTCGCTGCCGCGCCCTGCGGGCCGCTCAACCAGCCCATGAAGCCGGCCGGCGGAGGCCCACCCCCCGCCAGCACCCGGGCGACAATCGTCAGATGCGTGGGAATCGCCGCGATGATCACCACGGCGATGATGAACAGCGAACTGAGCACGAGGCAGAGCGTGCCGCCGAAGCCGGCCGAAATCTTCGCCGACGACGGCTCGCGGAGTTCCGGCATCCGCGCCCCGAGCCCGACCGCGATGCCGGACAAGCCCGCGGCGAGCACCACGCAGCAGAGTTCGTGCATCAGGAGCAGGGAACGAGAAACCCCCAGCATCGAATCGCTCAGCACCAGCAGACCGCAGCAGGGCACCAGGCCGACGACGAAGGAAAACAGGAACTTCGACCAGACGATCTGATCGCGATGGACCGGGAGAAGGCCGAGGATCCAGAACCGCCGCCCCTCCATGCTGATCATCGGATAGACGAAACGCGTGGTGAACGTCGAGAAGATCAGCCCCGCTACCGCGAGGTTCAGGAAACTGATGACCGACGCATACGCGACGTTGTAGGTGAAAGCCCGCAGGTTGTAGAAGTAGAGGCCGAGCAGGCCGAAGAAGATGACGAACTGCGACCACTGCGCGACATCGCGGCGAAACAGCCGCAGATCTTTCACCAGGAGCAGCCGCAGCGAACGGCCGCGGGCCGTTCCCGCCGCCGACAGCATCTCGTCGGCCCAGAAGATCTGCCGCTGCCGACGGGCCGGCAGCTCGGCCACCAGCTGGCTGTACCCCGATCGATAGCACGCCCTGGCCACCCAGCGGGCGAGCAGGTGGAGCAGCATGCCGTTCGAGATGAGCACCGCCAGAAACTTGACCGCCTCGGCGAACGCCGCCAGCCTCGGTTCGAGTCGCTCGCTGTTCTGGGCCGCTTCGATCAGCCCGCTGGAGAGCCACCAGCTCGGGAGGAATTTCTGTTCGGCGATCGCCATTCGGGAGATGATCTGCTCGAACCATTCCGACGTGCCGGCGGCGGTCCCCGAACGAAACAGCGACCAGCCCAGCCACACCGCCGCCGCGCAGGTGACCGTCAGAAGCAACGCCAGGGCGTGCAGCCTCAACCTCCCCAGCCAGGCGACCGCGGCCATGCAGGCGATGCCCCCGAGCGTGGCCGGAATCACCACGAAGGCCACCATGAACGGCAAGAGCAGCAGGTAGTAGGTCCACGGCGAGCCACGGACGACCCCGTAGGCCACGAGCATCGGGCTGCCGAGCAGCACGAACCCCCAGCTGGCGAACCACATGGCTTCGTGAAACTTGTGGGTGAAGATCGCCTCGGCACGAACCGGCATCGTCAATAGCAGCCGCGCCTCCTGCGAACAATACATGCTGCCATAGAGCAGGATGCCCGTGGAAAACACGAGCATGATCATCAGTGCCGAGAAAAACGCGTTGAAGAGCAACGAGATCACCTCGGCATGAATCACCTCGAGGAACGAGAAGCCCTCGACGAAGAGGCCGTACAACGCGCCCCAGAAGACCACGCTGAGCAGCGTGACGAGAACGAGCCGCAACCGGGCTCCCGTCAGCATCAACGTCAACATGTGCCACGCGAGGCGGCCACGCAGCCTGCCCAACCCGCGCGCCTCGGCCTCCACCGGGATCAGCCGGCTCGATTCGCCATACATGCCACGCATGCTCACGTCGCCCATGGGCCTTCTTCTTTCCTGCTTTCGCTAGCCCCCGGCGGGCTCCGCGAGTTGGCTGCCGGACGTCAGCTCGAGGTACAGGTTCTCGAGGCTCCTCGTCTCCACGGCGACCTGGTCGCGAAGTTCGGCGATCGTGCCGAGAAACCGCAACTGGCCCCGCACCATGATGCCGACCCGATCCGCCATTTCCTCGGCCATGGCGAGCGTGTGCGTCGACATGAAGACGGTCATGCCCTCCCGCGTCCGGGAGCGGAGCAGATCCTTGACAATCCGCACGCTCCGCGGATCGAGGCCCACCATCGGCTCGTCGAGCACGAGCACGTCGGGGTCATGCAGCAGGGCGGCGGCGAACACGAGCCGCTGCTTCATGCCGAGCGAGTAGCTCTCCGTGAGATCGTCGGCGAACTCCGCGAGTTCAAAGTGCTCGACCTCGCGGCCGATCGTCTGCTCCGCGGCATGCCACGGCATGCCGAACATGTCGGCGATGAACCAGAGAAATTCACGTCCGGTGAGCTTGTCGTAGAGCGTCGGCTCGTCGGGCACGTAGCCGGTATGCAGGTGGGCGTTCCGCGACTCCTTCACCAGATCATGGCCACAGATGCGGACCGTCCCCCGGGAAGGCCGCAGGAGTCCGACGAGCATCTTGATCGTCGTCGTCTTGCCCGCACCGTTGGGCCCGAGGAGGGCGAACAGTTCGCCTTTGGGAATCTCGAGGCTCAGGTCGGTCACAGCGGGCTTCGTCCCGTAGCTGCGGCTGACATGGTCAAATTCGATCATGGATTCCTCTTCTCGACATGCTCTTCGTGGCCAGGTTCGCTGTCGGCGCTCTCGCCGGCGGGAGCGGCGCCCGGGATCGGCCCGACACCGGCGATCAGGTTCTCGGCGGCCGCGTCGGTCCGCCGCGCGAAGACGAGCTTGGAGCCGAGGATGAGCGACTCCTGCTTCAGCACCCGGCCGCTGCGGTCGACCCACAGGCGGCACCTCGGC
>JBJTSM010000387.1:0-3911 GCA_046076685.1 Planctomycetia bacterium
ACCGCCGACGTGGTGGCTGGCACGCGGGTTCCTGGCAGAGCCGGGCGGTCGGGCTGCGTGACCCGCGCGGGCGCGGTCGGGCTATGCGCCGCGCCCGCCATCCCGTCCGCAGGCTCGCCCGTGCCGGGCACGAGGATCAGTCCACCATCATCCGCGGCCACCGAGAGCCCGCCGCGTCGGTCGGGCGGCTCATTCGCGGCCGCCGTGGGAGCCAGCGGCCGCCCCGTCGCCGGGTCGATCGTCGCGCGGGTCCGTGGCCGGCCGGTCACCGGATCGGTGCCCGAGTTCATGATCGCTTCGTTGCGTGTCCGTCGCATCCGCGAGCGGGCGAGTTCCGTCTCGCTGGCATCGACCTTGCCGTCGCGGTCGAGATCCCACTGGCGCAGCAATTCCTCGCGCGAGGGCGGTGGCGGCGACTGCGCGGCCGCCGGCGTCATACCGAGCACGGCACAAGCGACACACACGATCCAGCCGGCGCCGCACCAAGGTTGACAGAGTCGAATCACGACAGGCACCTCGGACGAGGAATGGGTAGGCGAAGGGGTCGGCGACGGCTCGAAAAATTGTACGGCACGCGCAGCCAAAACACCCAGCCCGTTCGGCCGGGCCCACGGCGAAACCATCACACCCCGGCATTGGCCGCCGCGCGGCCGTTCGCCGCCATGAGCGCGGCCATGCGGCCGGCCGCCACCGCGGCATCACCGCCGGCGGCGGCGACCTCGCGGGCCGCCACGTGGCAGTGGACGACATGGCCGTCGATGGGCGTCGCCGGCGGGTCGATCTGGCGACAGACCTGCTCCGCCAGCGGGCAGCGGGGATGAAACCGGCAGCCCGACGGCGGCCGCGCCGGGCTCGGCACGTCGCCGGTGAGCACGATCCGGCGCCGCCGGCGGCCCGGCTCCACGCTCGGCACGGCGGAAAACAGCGCGAGCGTGTAGGGGTGCAGCGGCTCGGCGTAGAGCCGCGCGGCGGGGGCCTGCTCCACGATCCTCCCCAGGTACATCACCGCCACGTCGTCGGACACGTATTCCACCACCGACAGGTCGTGCGAGATGAAGAGGTAGGTGAGGCCCAGCTGCTCGCGCAGGTCGACGAGCAGGTTCACCACCTGCGCCTGGATCGAGACGTCGAGCGCCGAGATCGGCTCGTCGAGCACGAGGAAGTCGGGCTCGATCACGATCGCCCGGGCGAGGGCGATCCGCTGCCGCTGGCCGCCGGAAAACTCGTGCGGGTAGCGGTCGAGCGCCGCCGCCGTGAGCCCGGTGCGGGCCAGCGCCCGCGTCATCCGTTCGAGCCGTTCGGCCGGCGTGCCCAGCCGATGGATCACGAGCCCCTCTTCCAGGATCGCGCGGACCTTCATCCGCGGGTTGAGCGAGCCGTAGGGATCCTGGAAGACGATCTGCATCCGCCGTCGCAGCGCCCGCAGTTCGGCGCCGCCGGCCGCCGCGACGTCGCGGCCGTCGAACCGCACGCTGCCGCCGGTCGGCTCCACCAGCCGCAGCAGGCTGCGGCCCACCATCGTCTTGCAGCAGCCGCTCTCACCGACGAGCCCGAGCGTGCGGCCCTTCGCGATCGAGAAGCTCACGCCATCGACGGCGCGGACCGCGGCCACGACCCGACGCAGGAGCCCCCTGCGCACGGGAAAGTGGGTCTCGAGACCGACGACGTCGACGAACGGCTGCGTCATGCCACGCCCTCCGTCGCCACGTCCATCGGCCGCGGCTCTCCGAGCGCGTCGGCGTAGCCGCAGCGGACGCGGTGCAGCGGCTCGATCTCGCGCAGGTCGGGCATCGCGGCCGCGCACTCCGGCAGCCGCGCGTAGGCACACCGCGGATGGAACCGGCAACCGGCTGGAAAATGCTGCGGCGCCGGCACCATGCCGGGAATCGTCCGCAGCTGGCGGGCCGACCGGCCGCCCGTCCCGCCCGCAGGGGCGGCATGCTCCGGCCGCGCGGCCAGGAGGCCGATCGTGTAGGGATGCTGCGGCCGGGCGAAGAGCGCGGCGGCCGGCGCCTGCTCGACGATCCGGCCGGCGTACATCACGGCCACGTCGTCGCAGGTCTCGGCCACCACGCCCAGATCGTGCGTGATCAGGAGGATCGCGGTGCCGAGCCGCTGCCGCAGGTCGGCCAGCAGGTCGAGGATCTGCGCCTGGATCGTGACGTCGAGCGCCGTCGTCGGCTCGTCGGCGATGATGAGGTCGGGCTCGCAGGCCAGCGCCATGGCGATCACCACACGCTGCCGCATGCCGCCGGAGAGCTGGTGCGGATACTCGTCGAGCCGCCGCTTCGGGTCGGCCATCCGCACCAGTTCGAGCATCTCGAGCGCCCGCCCGCGGGCCTCGGACCGCGACACGTCGCGGTGCAACAGCACCGCCTCGGCGATCTGGTCGCCGATCGTGAAGACGGGGTTCAGGCTCGTCATCGGCTCCTGGAAGATCATGCCGATGCGGCCGCCACGCACCTCCCGCAGCCGCGGCTCCGGCAGCGACACGAGGTTCTGCACGCCGCCCCCGCCGGAGTCGGCCAGCAGAATCTCGCCCGACTCGATCACGCCGGGGGCCGCCACGAGCCCGAGGATCGACATCGCCGTCACGCTCTTCCCGCAGCCGCTCTCCCCCACGAGCCCGAGCGTGCGGCCGCGCTCGATCGACAGCGACACCCCATCCACCGCCGGCACGCGGCCTGCGGGGGTATGGAAGGCGGTCACCAGGTTTCTGATTTCAAGCAGCGGCATGATTACGAAAGGCCGGATCCGTGAGGGGCTGCCCATACCCCGAACCGTGGCGGGGTTTTCATTTCCGTGCCTCGCGGAGCCGCGGGTCGGTCACTTCCTGCAGGCCCTCGCCGATGAGGTTGTAGGCCAGCACGGTGAGGAAGATCGCCACGCCGGGAAACACCACCAGCCACCACATCGAGAGGTTGCTGCTGCCGTCGTTCAGCAGCGACCCCCAGCTCGCGGCGGGAGGGGGCGGGCCGAACCCGAGGAACGACAGCGCGCTTTCGGTGAGGATCGCCGAGGCGATGCCGAACGTGATCGGCACGAGCACCGGGGCGAGGGCGTTGGGCAGGATGTGCCGCAGCATGATCCGCACTGGGCCGGCGCCGGCGGCCCGCGCCGCCGTCACGAACTCGCTCTGCCGCAGGCGGAGGAACTCGCCGCGGGTGAGACGGGCGATGCCCGTCCAGCCGGTCGCGCCGATGATCGCCATCGTCTTCCAGATCGTCGGCTTCTCCACGATCGCGACGACGGCCAGGATGAGCACGAGCGTGGGCACGCACATCACGATCTCCGTGATGCGACTGGTGAGCATGTCGACCCAGCCGCCGAAGTAGCCCCCCAGCGCGCCGACGATGATCCCGATCGTGCCGGCGAGCCCCATCGACACCACGCCCACCAACAGCGCGATCGTCGTGCCGTGCACCATCTTGGCGAAGACGTCCACGCCATACTGGTCGGTGCCGAAGAGGTTGATGCGGTTCGGGCGGCCCTCGTCCTTGGCCGGGTTGGCCGGCCGCCCGGGCCATTCGTTCTCGCGGACGGCGCGGTGCGGATCCTGGAAGACGAGCGGCCAGATGGCCCAGCTGTCGGGATCCTTCTCGGCGAGGTTCCGCGGATAGGTGCCGCGGAAGCGGTCCTTGGCGAAGATCGTGGGCTCGAGCCGGCGGTCGAAGTAGCCCAGGCACGGGGCGTAGAGGCGGCCCTTGTAGCGGCAGAGCACGGGCTTCGTGCCGGCGATGGCCGGGGCGAACACCGCCACGATCACCAGGAACGTCACGAACACCAGCGCCGCCATCCCCAGGGGCTTCCGGCGATACCGGGCCCAGGCCTCGGCCCAGAAGCCGCGCGAGCGGTCGCCACGCTCCGCCTGCGGTGATCCGATTGCGGCGTTCCCGTTCATCCGCTCACTC
>JBJTSM010000388.1:0-6684 GCA_046076685.1 Planctomycetia bacterium
CGCGGCCGACTGGGGGATCGCGGCTGCCGATTCGCCGCTTGCGCGACTTCAAAAGACGGTGGCCTTCGAGCTGCGGGTGGTCGATGAAGATGGCCTCGGCGCCGACATGCCGCTCGTGGGCTCGATCCGCGTGAAGCCCGATGCGCCGCCGCGGGTGTCGGCCGACATGCAGACGCGGCTCGTGCTCCCGACCGCCGCGCCGCGGCTTGCCTGGCGGGTGGCCGACGACCATGCGGTGTCGCACGTGGTCGTGGTCGCCGAGGTGGTGGCCGCGCGCGACTCGCAGGCGGGCGAGCCACGGCAGCGCACGCTCACACTCCCGGCGGAGCTTCCGGCCGGCGCGGGAGGCTGGGTCGGCCGCGAACGGCTGCCGCTGGAAGGCAGCGTGCCGGTCAAGCTCGGCTCGCTCGGCCTGCAGGTCGGCGACCAGGTCAAGCTCACCGTGCGCGCCGCCGATTACCGGGGCAGTGCGGACGGCCGCGAGTCGGAGAGCGAGCCGATCATGATCGAGGTCACCGACGAGCGCGGCATCCTCGCCGCCCTCACGGAGACCGACGAGCGGTCGGTCCAGCAGATCGACGCGATCATCGACCGCGAGCTGACGGTGGGAGGTGCACGATGACGAGGTGTTGCCCATACAAAGAAACCCCCCGGCGGAAGCCGGCGGATGATGTGGGATCGCAGCCGAATGATCCTCGGGTTTCTCCCCGGGGCTGTCGGCAGGTCCTCCGCGTGGCCACGTGGCTGGTGGCCCTGCTCTCCGTCGCGGGCCTGCCCGCGGCGGCAGACGAGGGGCCCGCGGCATCCGCCGGCATCGCGGCGCAGGAGCGGGCCCGGGCGCTCGCGGCCGAACTCGTGCGGGGCGTGATCGACGTGCAGCTGCGGCAGCTCGAAGAAAACGGACTCGCCGATCGGCCGATCTTCGCCGACATCGAGTCACTCCGCGGCGTCGTCGATGCGCTCGTGCAGCGGGAGATGCCGGATGTGATCGACCTGCTGGGCCGTGCCGAGGGGGCCACGCCGGCCGAACGGCCCGCGCTCGTCACGGAGGCCCGCACCCGCGCCCGCGGAATCGTCACGCGGCTGGCCGCCGAGCGGCAGCAGATCCTGCGCCGGCTCAAAGAAGCCACGCTCGCCGCCCAGGCTCGCGCGGTCGTGGACCGCCAGAAGCGCTTGCTTGCGGCCACCGAATCGCTGCCAACCCTCCCCGACGGGCGACGGGAACAGGCGATGCTCGCGGCGATCGAAGAAGAGCGCAACATCCAGACGCTCGTGGCCACGTTGCAGGCGGCACTCGACGACGTGGGGCGGTGGGGCGGCGAGATCGGCGCGACCGGCCTCGCCGGGCTCCGTGCGCTCGAGCAGGAGGGCGTGCCGGAGGCGGTGGCCGCCGCCGAGGGCCGGTTGGCCCAGGCCGATCCGGTGGGGGCCGCCGCCGCAGAGCGCCGTGCGATCGCGGGGCTCGAGGCGGTGCTCGCGACGGTGGAAGGCAAACGCGCCACCCGTCCGGCCGACGCCGCGGCGACCGCGGCCAAGGAGGCGGCCGCGCTCGGCAGCAGGGCCGCCGAGATGCGCCGCGAGATGGCGAAGGTGCCGCTCACCGACGAAAGCGTGGAGAAGCTGCTTGCCGAGCAGTCGGCGCTGCAGGAGTCGCTCGCCACGCTCGCCGACGAACTGCGGGGCGAGCCGGCGGCGGCGCTCGTCGAAGAGGCGCGGGAGGCGTCGCTCGAGGCGGCGGCCGGGCTGCTCGAAGGGGATCAGCGGCGGGCGGTGGCGGAGCAGGATGCGGTGATCGAGCGGCTCGCGGAGGTGGCGGCGCGGCTCGATGCCGCGGGGCCGGCCACGGCGCCGGCGAGCGCCGAGGAGTTTGCGAAGCGGGCCGCCGAACTGATGGACGTGCTGCGGAAGGTGGAGGAGTTTGCCCGCCGGCAGGATGAGATCAGCCGCGCTGCCGCCCAGCAGCCGCAGGCGGCGGCGGGCGCGGAGCGGCAGCTGGCCGCCGCGGTCGCGGAGCTGGCGGCGAACGACACGCGCGACACCATGCCGAGCCCAGTGGAGCAGCGGCTCGCAGCGGCGGCGGATGCGGCGGCCAAGGCCGCCGAGGCGCCGACGCCGCAGGCAGCGCAGTCGGCGCTCGCGGCCGCGACCGATGCGCTGCAGGCGGCCGCACGGGAGATCGCCCAGGCCGTGGCCGACGCGAAGCGGGCGGAGTTGGCGGCGAAGGCGGGCGAACTGTCCCGTGCGGCAGAGGTGACGGAGCGTGCGGCCGCCGCCGAGCGCCAGATCGCGGAGGGGGCGAAGCAGGCCGGTGCGACGCAGCGAGATGGCACGCCACGACCAGACGGTGAGCGATCGGATGCATCGGCCGGCGAGGCGGCCCGTTCGCCGGCCGAGCCGCTCGCCGCGCAGCAGGCCGAGGTCGCGGCCATCGCCGAGAAGGTGGAGGACGCCGTCGACGGCCTCGCGCCGGAGGCGGCGCAGATGGTCGCCGCGGCGCAGGCGGCGATGAGGCGGCCCGCCAGGAACTCGAAGCCCGCCAGGCCGCCGCCGAACGTCTGGCCGACGCGAAGCAGGCCCTCGACCGCAGCGCGGCGGAGGCGCAGAAGGCGGCGCAACAAGCTGCACAACAGGCCGCGGTACCGCAGGCTCCGGCGGACAGGACCGCTGCCGCTGAGAAACCTGCCGCCGAATCGGCAATACAAAAACCCTCTGCTGCGGCTCCGGCAGAAGCGGCAGCACACGCCGCGGAGGCGCTCGCGGAGGCTGCGGAGGCGATGCGTGCGGAGGCGAAGCAGGCCGCCGACGAGGCCAAGCAGGCCACCGCGCGAAAGCAGCAGGAGCTTGCGGCGAAGGCGAAGGATCTCGCCCGGGCGGCGCAGATGGCCGATCGGGCTGCGGCCGCCGAGCGTGGCATCGCCGAGCGGGCCGAGGAGCTTGCGGCGCAGGAGAAGACCGATGCCTCGGGCGCAGCAGATGCCCCGCAGGGTGAGCCGCTCAAGCAGGGTGAGGCCAAGAAACTGGCAGAAGAGCTGGCGGCGAAGCAGGCCGAGGTGGCCACGGTCGCCGAGAAGGTGGAAGCCGCCGTGCAGAGCCTCTCTCCCGAGGCGGCGGAAAAGATGGCGGCGGCACGGGAGGCGATCGAGACCGCCACCGAGCAGTTCGAGCCGCAGGCAGATGTCGACCGGCTCGCCGAGGCGAAGGCCGTAAGCGACGAGGCCGCCAAGACGGCTCAGAAGATGGATGCTCAGAAGATGGCTGCGCAGAAGATGAACGAGCAGGCGGCCGCCGACAACGCCGCGGCACAGAAAGCGGCCGCCGAGCAGATGGCCGCCGAACAGGCCGCGGCCGACAAGGCGGCGCAGGCTGCGGCGGCGGAAGCGGCCAAGGCTGCCGACGCCCTCGCCCAGGCGGCCGCGGCGATGCGGGCCAAGGCGAAGCAGGCCGCCGACGAGCTCGCCCGAGAGGCGGCCCGGCAGGCGGCGGAGGCCGCCCAGGCCCGAGCGGCCGCGCCGCAACCGGCCACCGCGGAGGAGGCGGTCGCCGCGCGGCAGACCGCCCTCGCCCGCGATCAGATCGTCGCCCAGGAGATCGCCGCGGCGCTCGAAGAACAGTCGGCGGCGCGGGAGGCGGTCGCGGCCACCGCCGCGACGCTCGAAAAACTCCCGATGGAAGACACGGCTGGGAGCGACCGTGCAGAGGCGGCCGCCGCACTCGCCGAGGCGAAGGAGCGATTTGCCGACGCACAGCGGGATGTGGGTGAGCGGGTCGCCGCCGCGCTCGACCAGCGGGAGATCGGCAACCAGCCGTTGCGCGAGTCGCTCGAGGCTGCGTCGCAGGAAAACGATCTCGGCACGGGCTTCCTGCCAGAGTCGCCGGAGAAGACGGCCGATATGATCGCCGGCGCGAAGGCCATCGCCGCCGCGAGGGCCACCGCCGCCGCGAAGGAAAGCCTCGCGGCACCCGAGGGCATGCCCCCCGACTCTCAATCATCAAGTCCCAGGCAGGCTCAATCGCAGCAGCAGAACTCCCAGTCCAAAAACTCCGAGGGGAACAACTCCGAGGGGAAAAACTCCGAGAGCCAAACCGCTCAAGAGCAAGATCATCCGCCCTCCGACGCACAGGGTAAGAGTTCAACGAGCCAGACGGCCCAAGACGAGCCGTCGCCGAGCCGCGGCAGCCGCGAGGGCGAGGCCCGCGACGAGGGTCCGCTCCGCGAGACGGCCGCCGCCGACAAGCAAGCCGACCCGGGCAGTCGCGGTGGCGATACCGAGGCGGTCGAAAAGTCGTTCGAACGCGATGCCTGGTTCGCCAAACTGCCCCCCGAGGTTCGCAAGGCGATCCGGGCCGGCAGCGAGCGGCGGGCTCCCCGCGGCTACGAAGAAAAAATGGACCGGTATTTCAAGAACATCGAGTGACCGCCGTCCCCGGCACACCCTCCAGAACTCCACCCCCAGAACCCAACCCCAGGAGCGAGACCCATGAGCGAGACCCCATCCGGCGACGACGTCGCCGCCGTGCAGAAGTGCGAGCAGGCCTACAACAAGATCCGCGATGAACTGTCGAAGACGATCGTCGGGCAGGAGGAGGTCGTCGAGCAGGCGCTCGTGGCGATGTTCGCCCGCGGCCATGCGCTGCTCGAAGGCGTGCCGGGCCTCGCGAAGACGCTGCTCGTCAGCTCGCTCGCCCAGGCGCTGCAGCTCACGTTCAAGCGGGTGCAGTTCACGCCCGATCTCATGCCGAGCGACGTGACCGGCACCGACGTGATCCAGGAAAACCTCGAGACGGGGGCGCGGCAATACACGTTTTTGCCCGGCCCGCTCTTCGCCAACATGGTGCTCGCCGACGAGATCAACCGCACGCCGCCGAAGACGCAGGCCGCGATGCTCGAGGCGATGCAGGAGCGGACGGTGAGCGCCGGTGGCACGACGCACCAGCTGCCGCGGCCCTTCTTCGTTTTGGCCACGCAGAACCCGCTCGAGCAGGAGGGCACCTATCCCCTCCCCGAGGCGCAGCTCGACCGCTTCCTGCTCCACATCAAGGTGGGCTATCCGTCGGGCCGCGACGAGTGGGAGATCGCCCGCCGCGTGACGGGCGGCCAGTCGGGCCGGATCGAGCCGGTGCTGGGCGTGAAGCAGATCCTTGCCGTGCAGGATCTCGTGACCCGCGTGCCGGTGAGCGACCAGGTGCTCGGCTATGCGTGGGCCCTCGTGCGGGCGACGCGGCCGGGCACGCCCGAGGCGCCCGACTTCGTGAACCGCTGGGCAGCCTGGGGCGCGGGGCCGCGGGGCGTGCTCACGCTCGTGACGGCCGCCAAGACGCGGGCCGTGCTCTATGGCCGCTACCACGCGACCGTCGGCGACGTGCAGGCGATGCTCAAGCCGGCGCTGCGGCACCGGCTCGCGCCGAACTACGCGGCCCAGTCGCAGAACATCGGCAGCGAGCAACTGATCGACATGCTGCTCGAGGCGGTGCCTGCCGACCGCGTCTACGAACGTCCGGCGGCCTGAGGAGGATCCCATGCAACAGTCGGTGCTGTCGAAATACGTCGACCCGGAGACGCTCAACCGGCTGGCCGGCCGCGGCCTCGAGCCGCGCGGCCTCGTCGCGGGCACGCTCGCCGGCCACCACAAGTCGCCCTTCTCGGGGTTCGCGGTCGAGTTCGCCGCGCACCGTGAATACGTGCCGGGGGACGATCCGAAGCACATCGACTGGCGGGTCTACTTCACCCGCGACAAGTATTTCATCAAGCAATACGAGATGGAGACGAACCTCGTCTGCCACCTCGTGCTCGACACGAGCGCGTCGATGCGCTACGGCGAGGGGGCGAAGCAGAAGCTGCACGCCGCGGCCCGGCTGGCGACGACGCTGGGCTATTCGGTGATCCGGCAGGGCGACAAGGTGTCGCTGGCCACGATCGACGAATCGGTGCTCGCGTTCGTGCCGCCGAGCAACACGATGGCCCAGATCGTGCGGATGACCGAACGGCTCGACGCCGTCGAGCCGGTGCGAAAGACGCGGCTGCCGGAGTGTCTCCTCGACCTCTGCGGGCGGATGGGGCGGCGGGCGATCGTGCTGGTGTTCAGCGACTGCTTCACCGACGTCGAGCAGTTGGAGAAGGCGCTGCAGCGGCTCCGCTACTCGCGGCACGAGGTCGTGCTCTTCCAGATGCTCCATCCCGACGAGCTCGAGTTCCGGTTCGACGGCAACGTGAGGTTTCGCGGGCTCGAGATCGACGCCGAATTGCTCACGCAGCCGGCCGAACTGCGGAAGCGCTACCTCGAGGCGCTCGGGCGGTTCAACGACCGGCTGGAGGAGGCCTGCCTGCGCAACCGCGTGGAGCGGGTGGTGGTGGACACGGGCCGCAATCCCGCCGAGGTGCTCGTCGATTACCTCAACGCCCGCAGTCTGCGGTCCCGCGGCCGCTGACGCTCAGACGGCATGGGGACCGCATCATCCCCGGGTTTCCACCCGGGGCTCCACGGACGCCGCCCCGAAAGCCCGCTGCTGCCGAGAAGCCCGCTGCGCAAGCAAAGGGTAAACGCGCTCCATTTCTATACAGCCACCCGCATTCCCTCAGCTCGCGCTTCGGGCTTCTCGGCACATGGGTGACAGGCCCGGGTGGCACCGGTTCCCAGGAAAGCCCCCGGTGGTAACCGGGGGATCAATGTGCGATCCACTCAGAGG
>JBJTSM010000389.1:0-3177 GCA_046076685.1 Planctomycetia bacterium
TCCTGCTCAAGGCGACGGCCCTGGCGCTGCGGGAGGTGCCGGAACTCAACGCCGTCTGGGAAGGGGGCATGGTCGTGCCACGGGCGACGGTGCACGTCGGCGTGGCGATCTCGTTGCGACAGGGGGGGCTCGTGATCCTGGCCCTGCACGACACGGCCACCCGCAGCCTCGACTGCCTCATGGATGGCCTTCGCGATCTCACGGCGCGGGCCCGGGCGGGGCGGATGAAGAGCTCGGAACTCGCCGATTCCACGGTCACGGTCACGAGCCTGGGCGATCGTGGGGTGGAGAGCGTCTACGGCGTGATCTATCCGCCACAGGTGGCGATCATCGGCTTCGGCCGGATCGTCGAGCGGCCCTGGGCCGTCGACGGCGGGCTGTTCGCGAGGCCCGTGGTGACGGCGACGCTCGCGGCCGATCACCGGGTGTCGGACGGTCACCGCGGCGGCCTCCTGCTCGAGGGGATCGAGCGGCTGCTCCAGGAGCCGGAGAAGCTATGAGCGACGGGGCGAACGACAGGGCGGGGCGGGTGCGCGACGCGGTCGCGAGCATCCTGGCGGGCATCGCACCGGAGGCCGACCTTTCCACCGTGCCGCCCGACGCGAACCTGCGGCGGGAACTCGACCTCGACTCGATCGATTTCCAGAACTTCGTCATTCGGCTCTGCCGGGAACTGAAGCTCGACATTCCCGAACGCGACGCGGCGAAGCTCACGACACTCGCCGGCTGCGTGGAGTATCTGTCGGCCCGGCTGTGAGCGGCGGAATCACGGATCGGGCGACCCGTTGCCGTCACCCAAGAGCCCCTCGCGGGAGCGAGGGGATGACGCCCACTATCACCAGCCGGGTGTTTTGTCCGATGCGGATGGGTGACGCGGGCGCGTCCATGAAAAGGGGACTGGCTCGTTTTGCGTAGCAAAAGGTGCCTGTCCCCTTTACTACGCGTCACCCCCGGCTTCCGCCGGGGGCTTTTGGGGAGAGGGGCACGCCCGCCTACTTGGATTTCCCCTGCGCGCTTGAAAGCTCGAAATCAAACGTGTTCTTCACCCCGCGTTTCACCTCGACCGAGAGCGGCGTGGTGGCCGCATCGCGGAACACCTTCGGGATGTCGGGCCGGACCGGCTCGGCCGGAGCCTCCGAGGCGTCGCCGATGGCCGGAACCCAGGGAGCGACCATCACCTTGCATTGGCCGATGAACCCGCCGTCTCCCGGCTTGCGCGTGGAAAGGCGGTAGCGGCCGTCCGCGTCGGTGCCTCCCGCCGCCATCGGCCGGGCGTCTTGAAGAAACCGCACCACTGCCTGCGGCACCGGCTGGCCTTCGAATGTGACGCGGCCCGCCACGGGCACGATGTCGGACTGCCTGCAGCCGGTGGCTGGCAGCGACATGCCGACGCCTGCCAACACCAGAGCGAAACGAACGGAGCGACCGCTGTCAGCCCACCGGGCACGTGCGGCGAGCGGATCGTGATTCAAGCGGCGGGTCATCGCGAATAGTCCTTCACAGTCGCCGTGTCGACGATGGCCAGCCGCTGGTAGAGGGTGAAGTCGATACCCTCCTCGATCCACGACACGCTGCCATCGCCCCACGTGAACTGTGCACCCGTCCCGTGCGCCGAGCGGAACGCAGCGGTGACGTCGAGATTCGACACCACAGGGTTCGGCCGGGTGGAGCCGATCAACGGCCTGCTGCATTCAAGCGTGCCGAGAGGCCGGGCGACGATCGTGGAGTTCGCAACGCGGCTTGCTGTGTCACTGGCCGCGCCGTGAGCCCATCCGAAGCAGCCGGACGCCCGGCAGCGGCACTGCACAACGCCGCCGCTGCCGTCAGGCGCCCATCCGAAGCTTGACTGCTCGCCGATCGCGATGACTTTCGAGAGTCCGTCCGCCACTTGCTGGGGCTTGCGGCCGACCTCCGTGTAGGCGGAGGGATTCGTTGACCGAAACGACGGTCCATAAAAAATACCATTCGTGCATGTCCCGTCATCTGTGCCAACCGCTCCCCCGCATCGATCCGGATTGGCCGAGTTCACAGTCCTGAAAGCCGTATCACTCGCACCGGCCACGCCGGAATAGCTCGGGTCGAGATGGCCTGTGGCCGTGTCGGAGCAATTTCTGGTCACTGAACTGATCGGGCTCGACGGGCAGATGAATACCGAGGCCCGCATTCTCCTGACCGCGGTCTGGTTCGAAGTGCTCCCTCGGTTGTCGTATGCCATCTCGAGGTACCTCGTCCCCTGGGAGCCCTGCGGGCTGGATGTCCACCAGAGCCGGATGTCCGACAATATGGACGGAATCAGCGCGTAGTCGGTCTGGTCGTAGATTCGCTGCTCTTCGAGGTAGGGCAGGGCCAGCAGCATCCATGAGTAATTGGCGTGCATGGTGTACCGGGCCGGAAAATACCGCTTGGCGTCGAGGTGGTTGTGCATCGCCAGACCGAGCTGCTTGAGGTTGTTGCTGCACGAGGTGCGGCGGGCCGCCTCGCGGGCGACCTGCACGGCCGGCAGGAGCAGGCCGACGAGTGTGCCGATGATCGCGACCACCACCAACAGCTCGACCAACGTGAAGGCGGCAGCCGGGGAAGACCGGCCCGCCAGGGCCCGGAACGGCCGGGGGCGGGCCGGGCCGGAAGAGGCCGGGCTGGGGGGAGTCAGGAAGATTTTCATGACGAATTCTCCTGTGAAAAGCGGATACAAATGACGGGCGCGGATGCCCATAAAGGATCGTGGCGCGGGCGGTAGGCGGAAAAGCCGGGCCGGCCGTCGCAGAATCGGGGAAACCCCTCTTCTAAGAAAGTTTAGCGGCCACACCCCCGATCCCACAAAAAATTTTTCAGCCGGCAGATTCAGCCGGAAATTGCGGTAACTGGGGCGGTGTCCCTTGGCCCAAAAGCCCCTCGCGGGAGCGAGGGGGTGACGCCCGGCCATCACCAGCCGGGCGTTTTGTCCGATGCAGGCGGGCGCCACGTGGATTGCGTCACCGGGCGATGTGCAGCGTGAGGAAATGCGTGGCACAGCTGATGCACGGATCGTAGCTGCGGATGAGTCGCTCGCAGCCCAGCGACGCTTTGTCGTCGCGTCGACCCAGCGACGCTTTGTCGTCGCGTCGACCCAGCGACGCCTGGTCGTCTCCGCCTGCGAGCAGGCTCGGCAGATAGGCCCGCAGGTCGGCCTCGATCCGG
>JBJTSM010000390.1:0-3171 GCA_046076685.1 Planctomycetia bacterium
GGCGTCATCCCCTCGAGCACCTGCCCCAGCACGAGCGGCAGGGAATCGCCCGGCAACGGTAGGCGGACGCCATACACGTCGCTCGGCCCCCAGATGTCGCCGTCGTTGATGCCACGCAGGATCGGGTGCTCCCTGCCGGCCGGAGTGAGCAGGCCCCGCGTGCTCTCGTGGCCATGGTGGCCGTGGTGGTTGATCCAGGTCTCCCCGAGCACATGCCGGCCGAAGCCCTGCGGCATCTTCTCGCCAGTCTGCTTCCAGCCGTAGTGGGCGTAGGTCTTCCCTTCGGCCACGTTGAAGGCGTGCGTCGCCGTCCGCATGCCGACCACCGGTTTGCCGGCCCGGAGATAGTCGTCGATCTCCTTCATCTGCGTGTCGGGCAGGTCGCGAAACCGCGTCGCGATCACCAGCAGATCGGCCTGCCTGAGCGCCTCGAGCCCCGGGATGTTGTCGACCGTGTTGGGGCTGATCTCTCCCGTGGCCGGATCGATCGCGTAGAGCACGGTGCAGCTGAAGCCGTGGTGTTTCGCGAGGATCCTGGCCAGCTGCGTGAGGGCCTCCTCGCTGCGGTATTCCTCGTCGCCGCTGACGAGCACGACCCGCTTTCCCTTGCCAGGGCCTTCGCCCCCCTCCACGGCCACCCACGGGTCGGCGGCCCGGCCGGGCGGGGCCGCGAGCAGCAGAAGAATCAAGGCCGGAAACCAGCGACGGAGGCACATGCACAGAGCTCCTCGAGGGGGTGGGGGCCACGGGCCGGTCATTCGACCGGGGACGTTTTCGAGTGTATTACACTCTTTGGCAGTGTTTGGTTGGAAGTGTTTGGCAGCCTGCCCGCCCCCGGCGACGTCCCATGACCCAATTCCCGCGTTTTCCGCAGCAGCCACGGTCGCCCGGCCTCCCGGCGGGCGGCGTGCCCTTCAAATGGCTCGCCGTGCTGGCGGCGGGGCTGTTGCTGCTCTCGGGTCTGGCCCGGGGCGTCTACACCGTCGGCCCGGAGAGCGTGGGGGTGATCCAGCGGTTCGGCCGGTTCATCGGCACGGTCGGCCCGGGGCTGCGGTTCAAGCTGCCCTTCGGGATCGACACGGTCACGATCCTGCCGGTGAAGCGGCAGCTGAAGATGGAGTTCGGCTTCGGCTCGCCCGGCGCGAGCAACCCCGACCAGACGGCGGCGTCGAACGAGCAGGATCGGGAGAGCGACATGGTGACCGGTGATCTCAACGCCGCCCACGTCGAGTGGGTGGTGCAATACGAGATCAACGATCCGGAGCACTTTCTCTTCAACCACCGGGAGCCGGGCCCGACGCTTCGCGACCTGGCCGAGAGCGTGATGCGGGAGGTGGTGGGCGACCGCACGGTCGACGAGGTGCTGACGATCGGCCGCCAGGGGATCGAGAACGACGCCATCGCGAAGCTGACCGTGCTCGTGCAGGAGCTCGGCCTCGGCCTCCGGGTGCAGCAGGTTCAGCTCAAGAACGTCCATCCGCCCCAGGCGGTGCAGCGGTCGTTCGACGAGGTGAACCGCGCGCAGCAGGAGCGGGAGCAGATGATCAACCAGGCCAACGGCGAATACAACAAGGTCGTGCCGCGGGCCAGCGGCGAGGCCGAGAAGAAGCTCCGCGAGGCGGAGGGCTACGCGGTCAAGCGGGTCAACGAGGCGGAGGGCGACGTGGCCCGCTTCAAGGCCCTGCTCGAGCAGTATGAAAAGGCCCCCGACGTCACCCGGCAGCGGCTCTACCTCGAGACGATCTCCGACGTGCTGCCGCAGCTCGGCGGCAAGGTGATCCTCGACGCCGACGCCAGGCAGTTCCTGCCGCTGATGAACCTGCGTCAGCTCGACGCGACCAAGCCCTAGCAGACGCCCGCCCCCGAAAACATGAACAACCTTCCGATCAATCACCCGCTGCTCGCGATCGCCCGGCAGGTCGTCGACACGGTCTTCTCGCCGGTGGGCGGCTTCCTGGCCGCGGCGGCGGCGGTGTTCCTGCTCGGCTGCGCCTACACCGTCGACCAGGCGGAGCAGGTGGTGATCACGCAGTTCGGCCGGCCGGTGGGCCGGCCGATCAACGCGGCCACCCCGGGAGCGGGCCTGCACTTCAAGCTGCCATTCGTGCAGACGGCCAATCGCTTCGAGAAGCGGATCCTCGAGTGGGACGGCCCGCCGAGCGAAATGACGACCCGCGACAAGCTCTACGTCGTGGTCGACACCTTCGCCCGCTGGCGGATCGCCGATCCGCTCAAATACTTCGAGAGCCTGCGGGACGAGCGGAGCGCCATGTCGCGGCTCGACGACATCCTCGGCAGCGAGACCCGCAACGTCGTGGCCCGTCACGACCTGATCGAGGTCGTGCGGTCCGACCGGGCGCGGCAGCCGGAGCAGGATGCGGTCCTCGCCGATTCGGGCGCCGCGGTGGGCACGCTGCCGCCGATCGAGTTTGGCCGCAAGGAGCTCGAGCGGGAGATCCTCGCGGCGGCCCAGCCGAAGGTCGGCCTCTGGGGCATCGAACTGCTCGACCTGCGGGTGAAGCGGCTCAACTACAAGTCGGGCGTGATCGAGAAGATCTACGACCGCATGATCTCCGAGCGGATGCAGATCGCCGAACGCTTCCGCTCCGAGGGCGCGGGCGAGGCGGCGAAGATCGACGGCCGCAAGGACAAGGACCTGCAGCGGATCCAGTCGGAGGCCTACCGCAAGGTGCAGGAGATCCGGGGCACGGCCGACGCCAAGGCATCCGAGATCTACGCGGCCGCCTACACGGCCAGCCCCGGGGCCGCGGATTTTTACGCCTTCGTGAAGACCCTCGACACCTACAAGGCCACCCTCGGCCGCGACAGCACGCTCATCCTCACGACCGACAGCGACCTGTTCCGGCTGCTCAAGCGGGTGGACGGCGGCCCCCCCGCGGCGGCTCCGGCCAAGCCGCCCGCACCGGCTGGAGACGCCACGCGATGAAGCTCCGGCTGTCATGGACGACGCTGGCCCTGCTCGCGATGCTCGCCGTCGTCGGCGCCACCGACGCTCCCTGCCAAGCCCCGGCGGCGAAGCCCGGCGGCGCGGCGAAGCCGAAGGGCAAGCCGGGCAATCCGCTCGACGTGAAGCGGCTCGACGCGCGGCTCGACGAGGTCCGCGAATCGTTCCTGCGCGAGACGACGACCCTGATCCTGTCGTACGAGAAC
>JBJTSM010000391.1:0-5973 GCA_046076685.1 Planctomycetia bacterium
GTCCGCTGCACGAGCCCCTCGATCACCCCCATCACGTCGTCCGCCTCGACGAACGACATCTCCACGTCGAGTTGCGTGAACTCCGGCTGCCGGTCGGCACGCAGGTCCTCGTCGCGAAAGCACTTCGCCACCTGCACGTAACGGTCGAATCCCGCCATCATCAGCAGCTGCTTGTAGAGCTGCGGCGACTGCGGCAGGGCGAAGAAGGAGCCGTGGTCGAGACGGCTCGGCACGAGATAGTCGCGGGCGCCCTCCGGCGTGCTGCGGCCGAGCATCGGCGTCTCCACGTCGATGAAGCCCAGCTCGGCGAAGTGGTCGCGCATGATCTTCACCATGCGGCTCCGCAGGAAGAGGTTTTCCTGCATCGCGGACCGCCGCAGGTCGAGCCAGCGGTGCGCGAGGCGAACCTCCTCGCCCGGCAGGTCGGCCGCTCCCGGCTGGAAGACGGGCGTCTCGGCCTCGTTGAGCACCTCGAGCGTGCCGCAGGCCACCTCGATGCCGCCCGTGGCGAGCTTGGAATTGGCGGTGCCCTCGGGTCGGATCCCCACCGTCCCATGCACGCGGATCACCCACTCGGGCCGCACGGCGCGGGCCGCGGCGAGCACCCCCGCCGGGCTGTCGGGCCCGGCCACCACCTGCGTGCGGCCCCAACGGTCGCGGAGATCGATGAAGATCACCCCCTTGTGGTCGCGGACGCGATCGACCCAGCCGCAGAGCGACACGGTCTCGCCAAGGTGTTCGGACCGCAGCTGGCCGCAGGTGTGACTTCTCAGCACGGGGCAATCCTTCCTGAATCGGGACTCTGATGGCGGAAAAATCGACGGATGCAACCGAAGCCCGGGAGGATCCGCGGGGCCGCCCGGGCGAATCAGTGTGGCATGGCCGGCGTCATTGAACCAGTGCCATCACCAGCATGGCCACGGCCAGCAGGATGGAGACCGCCAGGGCCCCGATGGCGATCATCCCGACGGTCAACGCCGCGGCTCCGAGCGACTTCGCTGCGAACATCACGGTGAGCGAGAGCACCACGAAGAGCAGGGCCAGGGCCAGCGACGACCAGGCGAGAACTTTCAGCAGCATCGCTCGGTCACCTCACCGCGGCCGTCGGGGCGGTGGCCCGCGGCGGCCGCCCCGCGACGGGCGCCGCCGCGCCGTGTCGGTCGGCCGCGAACTCCAGGTGCAACTGCTGACCGCCGTCGGAGGCGGGAGCGAGTTCACGGAACAGGAGGCTCGGCTGAATGTCGCGGTTGTGCTGGTACTTCTCGCTCGAATATTCCGTGATGTCGCCCGCGATCTCGTGGAAGAAGATCTGACAGATCGGCACTCCGGGGTAGATCTTGACCGGCTGCACGGCGAACATCTCGAGCGTCCAGTAGCCGCAGAAGCCCACGTCGCCAAAGCCGGCGGTCACGTGCACGAACAGTCCGAGGCGGCCGATCGAACTGCGGCCCTCGATCATCGGCACGTAGTTGTGGGTCTCGGTCCGCTCGACGGTGCGGCCGAGGTAGAGCTGGTTCGGCGTGAGCACGAGCCCCTCCTCGGGGATCCGGATGCGTTCCACCCGGTTGCTCTTCCGCATGTCGAGCACCACCTCTTCGTAGACGAGCAGTTCGTCGTGCAGCGAGAGGTTGTAGCTGTTGGGATTCAGACGGCTCTCGTCGAACGGGTCGATGACGATGTTGTTGCCGAGTTGCTGCCTGATCTCGTTGCCGGAGAGGATCATGGATGGTGCCCTTGGGAAGCGTACCGAGCCGGGAGCGTACCGAACCGGAGGCAATCAGAACCGCGGACCAAAGCAGCTGGCCGATCGAAGAGGAGCGAATTGTATGCTTTTTATCCGACAGCGCACATCACCCCCTGCAACCGGATTTTCACGCATCGCTTTCCAGGCCGACGGCTGCAAAATCCCTCGATCTCAGCGTCTCGCCGCGGCCGGCTTGACGCCGACACGCGGGCAGAGGTCGGCCAGCACACACTCCTCGCACCGCGGTTTTCGTGCCATGCAGACCGTGCGGCCGTGCTCGATGAGCCGGTGGCTGAAGGCGATCCAGTGCGATTTCGGCACCGCCACCATGAGATCCCGCTCGGCACGGACGGCGTCGGCATGACGGGTCAGCCCCAGCCGCCGGGAAATCCGGCCCACGTGCGTGTCCACCACCACCCCGGAAGGCAGGCCAAAGCCGCTGCCGAGCACGACATTGGCGGTTTTGCGGCCCACGCCCGGCAGATGGACGAGATCCTCGAGTCGGCGGGGCACCTCGCCGCCATGCCGCTCCACGAGGGCCGCCGCGCAGCCGCGGATGTTTTTGGCCTTGGCCCGAAAGAAGCCGGTCGACCGGATCACGGCCTCGACCTCCCGCTGGCTCGCCGCCGCGAGCGCCGCCGGCGTCGGCCACCGCTCGAAAAGCGGCTTCGTGACGGCGTTCACCCGCTTGTCGGTGCACTGGGCTGAGAGAATCGTGGCGATCAGCAGCTGGAAGGGGCTGGCGAAATCGAGCGAACAGTCCGCCTGCGGATAGCGTCGGGCGAGCCGCCGGGCCACGAGACCGCCGACCCCCTGCTCCGCCCGCTTGCCCGCCACCCTGCTACGATGACCTGGAGAAATCTTCCCGGCTTTCACGAGACCTCCCATGGACGCCACCGGCTACGACCCCCTGTACCTGCAGGGAATCGAGAAATTCAACGAGTGCGACTACTACGAAAGCCACGAAATCTGGGAGGAACTCTGGACGGAATACCGGGGCCCATCGCGAAAGTTCTACCAGGGACTCATCCAGGCCGCCGTGGCACTCTATCATTTCGGCAACGGCAACATCCGCGGCGCCCGCAAACTCCACAAGAGCGTGCACGGCTACCTCGAACCCTACGGCCCCCACCATCTGGGACTCGACGTCACCGGTTTCCTCGCCCGCTTCGACACCTGCCTCGCGGAGGTGGCCGCCAGCACCGAAGACTTTCCCTCGATCGAACTCGACCCGGAACTGCTGCCGGAGATCCACCTCGATCCCCCGCCCACCGCAACCTGACAGGCACCATGGCAGACGAACCACTGGCATTCTCCCCCGATCAGTTCTCCGGCCAGGCGCGGGTCTTCCCGCTGCCCAACATGGTGATGTTTCCGCACGTCATGCAGGCGTTGCACATCTTCGAGCCCCGCTACCTGGCGATGTTCGAGGAGGCCGTGGAGGACGACCGGCTGATCGCCCTGGGCCTGCTCGCCCCCGGCTGGGAACAGCACTACGAGGACCGGCCCAGGCTCCAACCCACCGCCTGCCTCTGCCGGATCGCCACGCACCAGCGGACGCCGCAGGGCACCTACAACGTGCTGCTGTTGGGGGTGCGGCGCCTGCGGCTCATCCGCGAACTGCCGGCGACGAAGCCCTTCCGGGTGGTCGAATCGGAGATCGTGGAAGACCTCGAGCCCGACACGGCGGGCGGGATGGCGGCCGGGCTGCAGCAGCAACTGCTCGCCGTCTTCAAGCGGGCGATGCCGAAGATTCCGCAGGCATACGAGCAGCTCGACCAGCTGCTCGGCAGCCAGATCACGCTCGGCATGCTCACCGACATCGTCTCCTACACGATCGACCTCGATCTCGACACGAAGCTCCGCCTGCTCTCGGAATGCGACGTGATCGGCCGGGTGAAGCTGCTCATGAACGCCATCGAATCCCGCGGCTCCGCCGTCACCAGCCGGGTCTTCCCCCCCGCCTTCAGCGTGAATTAGCGGCTGTGGTAAACTCGGTGGCATGAATACCGGCTCTCCTTCCTGCGATGCCGACATGCCACCTCCCGACGGCCGCCCCGTGGACCATGCGCGGATCGAACGCGCCGTGCGGGAGATTCTCCTGGCGGTGGGCGAAGATCCCGACCGCGAGGGCCTGCTGGAGACGCCGGCCCGGGTGGCCCGGATGTACGCGGAGATGTTCAGCGGCCTGCACGCCGACCCGAAGGTGCACCTGCGCAAGGCGTTCACCGAGAAATACGACGAGATCGTGCTCGTCCGCGACATCGCCTTCAACAGCGTCTGCGAGCACCACCTGCTGCCTTTCATGGGCCACGCCCACATCGGCTACCTGCCGAACGGCCGCGTGCTCGGCCTGAGCAAACTGGCCCGCGTGGTGGAGGCCCTGTCGCACCGCCCGCAGGTGCAGGAACGGATGACCGAACAGATCGCCGACCTGCTCGTGCACGACCTGGGCGCGAAGGGGGTGGCCGTGGTCGTCGAGGCCTCGCACACCTGCATGACGATCCGCGGCGTCCGCAAGCCTGGCAGCGTCTGCGTGACCTCGGCGATGAAGGGCCTCTTCCGGTCGAACATCTCCAGCCGGGCCGAGGTGATGTCGCTGATCTACGGGGGCCGCGCGCGATGAGCCGGCCACGCCGGAAGCCGGAGCCGCGCGGAACGACGCACCTGCCCTCGAGGACACGGGCCGCTGCCGCCACGGAGAACGGCGGATGAGACTCCTCGTCGATTTTCTGTGCCGCTTCGGCTGGGGGCTGTCGGTGGCGCTCGTGCTCACGCCGGCGGCGCTCGTGCCGGCCGGCTTTTTCCGCGTGAACATGCTCGTGGTGCTCGGCTTGGCCACGTTCGCCGCCCTGCTCTCCGGCCAAGTCCTCCCGGGGCTCGGCTGGCTGCTGCCGGCCGCGGCCGCCGTGACCGCCTGGATGGCGAGCATCGCCTGGTTCGCCGAGCGGTCGCGGCCCGGGCTCGTGCTCTGCGCCGCCACGGCCGTGCTGCTCGCGGCCGCGACGGCGGTCGTGCAGGTCGCTCCAACGGTCGCCTCGGCCGGCTCCGCGGCGACCGTGGCGGCCGCGCTGCTCTCGGGGCTCGTCACGGGGCTCACGGTGCATGCCATGCTGCTTGGGCACTGGTATCTGAACGCCCCGGGCATGCGGGTCGACGTGCTCCGCCGCATGATCGACGTGGCCCTGATCGCGTGGGCGGTGCAACTCATGGTGGCCGTGGCGGCAGCCGTGCCGGGCGGCACGGGGTTGGCCGCCTTCCTGGGCGGCACCGGGGCGGCCGCCGGAGCCGGCGGCACGACCACCATGGCGCTCGCGTCGCTCCGCTGGCTGGCCGGGCTGGCCGGGCTGCCGGTGCTCCTCTGGCTGAGCCGAAAAACCCTCGACATCCCCAACACCCAGAGTGCCACGGGTATCCTGTATGTCGCCTGCCTCGCGGCCATTCTCGGCGAACTCACCGCCCAGCTCTTGTCCGCGGCGGCGTGAAGCGGTCGCCCCCCGCCCCCACCACGTCACGCCACTTCCGGGAACCGTTCGATGCGGATCACCTACGCCTGCCCCGCCTGCCACGCGACCACGTCGATCGACGGCATCGAGAGGTGCACGTCGCTCGCATGTTCGGCCTGCGGCGCCGTCATGGACATGCCGGCCGATGCGTTGGCCGTCGACCGCGACTCTCCGGCGCGGCCGCCCCGGCTGATGCGGTGCCTCGCCTGCCCGAGCCTCGAGCTTTTCGTCCGCAAGGATTTTCCGCAGCGGCTCGGGCTGGCGATCGTGGTCGCGGGCCTCGCGGCGAGCTGCGTGGCCTGGGCCAACCGCGAGCTCGTGATCACGTTCGGCATCCTGTTCGGCACGGCCCTGCTCGATGTCGTGCTCTTCCTCTTCATGCCCGAGTGCCTCACCTGCTATCGCTGCGGCGCCCGCTACAGCGGCGACGGCGTCGCCAGCCAGCTCGACGACGGCCATCCGGGCGGCCGCCAGTTCGGTGGCTTCGATCTCGAAACCCACGAAAAGCATCGGCAGCTGGTCGCCCGCACCAAGCGGCTCTCGTCCGATCCGACACGCTCCTCCTCGACCGCCGACCCCATCGAGAAGAACTGACCGAGGAGAGCGGAACCGATGGATCACGATCCGCACCATGCCCACGCGACCGCCGCCGCAGGCCCCGAGGCCCTGCTCCACGTCAGGCTGTTCGCCGGCATGGCCGCGACCGCGGGCCGCCGCTCGCTG
>JBJTSM010000392.1:0-5151 GCA_046076685.1 Planctomycetia bacterium
GCCCACGATGCGGCGCTTCGCAGCGGCTCCATCGTCGATACCTGCGTGTCTGCCAAGGACCTGATGGTGGAGCCGGTCATGCCGCGGTTCCTCCGTGAGGGGGACGTCGTCGAGATCCCGGTCAAGGTCAGCAACAAGTCCACCGGCCGGCTCACCGGCACGGTGAAGTTCACGCTCTTCGACGCCCGCACTGATGCCGACCGCACCGGGCTGATCGACGGCGCAACAAGCCTGCACTTCGACCTCGCCGCCAGCGAGTCGAAGCAGGTCGTGTTCACCGTGAAGGTGGCCGACGGCACCGACACGCTCCGCTACCTGGCCACCGGCTCCGCCGGCAAGGCCGCCGACGGCGAGGAAGCCTTCATCGTCGTCCTTCCCCGGCGGGTACTCGTGAGTGAATCCGTGCCCGTCACGATCTGCGGCCCCGGCACGCGGAAGGTATCGCTCGACCGGCTCGCCCAAAGCGCCGACCCTGCCGCCGGCACCTACATCCAGAGCCAGTCACTCGTCGTGCAAGCCACGTCGAACCCGGCTTGGTACGCCGTCCTCGCCCTACCCGCGATCATGGAAGACTCCGACGAGAGCACCGAGACGCTCTTCACCCGGCTCTACGCCAACTCGCTCGCCCGCCACCTGGCCACGAGCGACCCGCGGATCGGGAAGATCTTCGAGCAGTGGAAGGGAGCCGCGGCCCTGGAAAGCCCGCTGGACGCTCGGAGGAGCCCTCTTGACCAGAATACGGACCTCGTGAAGACGCTCCTCGCCGAGACGCCCTGGGTTCGCGACGCGGTGGACGAAAAGGAGGCGCGGGCCCGGATCGCGCTCCTCTTCGATGCCACGCGGGCTCAGAATGAAACGCAAGCAGCGCTCGCGCGGCTGGCCACCTTGCGGAACGGCGACGGCGGCTGGCCCTGGTTCCCCGGCGGGCAGACCTGCGACAGTGTCACGCTCGGCATCGTGGCCGGATTCGGCCGGCTCCGCGCGGCGGGTGCGACGATCGACGTGCAGCCGGCCTTGCAGACGATCACCTGGCTCGACGGCCGGCTCGTCGAGGAGAAGAAGCGGGCGGCGCAGTTCGGGAAGGCAAAGCCCGACGAGATCGTGCTCACGCCACTGGGCGTCTACGCCCTCTACGCGCGGAGCTTCTTCACGGCCGACGCGCCGCCCCAGGGCGAGGCGGCCGCGGCGATCCAGTGGGGCTTCGACGTGGCGCGGACGTGCTGGATGAAGCTCGACGGCCGGCTCACGCAGGGTCAACTGGCGATCGCGCTGGCCCGCTTCGATGACAAAAAGACGGCGCTCTCCATCATCGACAGCCTGAAGCAGCGGGCGGTCGATGCGGAGTGGCTGGATCGCGACGCCGCGCCCGGCACGGAGAAGGATTCCTGGCAGGGCATGTGGTGGCGGGATCCGCACCCCGGCTGGTGGAGCTGGCACTACGCCCCGATCGCATCGCAAGCAATCATGATCGAGGCCTTCGACGAGGTGGCCGGCGACAAGGATGCGGTCGAGGCGATGAAGGTCTGGCTGCTCTCGCAGAAGCGGACCAGCCGCTGGCGAAACGGCCGCACGACGGCCGACGCCGTCGGGGCCCTCCTCGGACGGGGCGACGACCTACTGGCCTCGCAGGAACTCGTGACAGTCGACGTGGGGGGCGAGCGGATCGCGCCCGCGAAGGTCGAGGCCGGCACCGGCTTCTTCGAGGAGCGGTTCACCCGCCGCGAGATCAAGCCGGAGATGGCGGCGATCACGGTCACGAAGCCCGACAAGGGCCTGGCCTTCGGCGGCGTCCACTGGCAGTACCTCGACGACATCTCGAAGGTGCCGGCGGCGGGCCGTGAAGAGCTTGCGATCGAGAAGCAGCTCTTCATCAAACGGATGACAAAGTCCGGCCCGGAACTCGTGCCGCTCGCTGCTCAGGGGGCCGACGGTGCAGCAGGGCAGGGGGGCACGGTCGAGCTCGGCGACGAGCTGGTCGTGCGGCTCGTGGTGACGAGCGACCGCGACTACGAGTTTTTGGAACTGGCTGACCACAGGCCAAGCCTGACGGAGCCGGTGGACGTGCTCTCCGGCTGGCGGTTCGGCGATGGCGCCGCCTGGTACCTGGCGATCCGCGATGCTTCGACGCAGATGTTCTTCGAGCGACTGCCGCGGGGCACGCACGTCTTCGAGTATTCACTGCGGGCGGCCCACCGGGGCACGGCCTCGAGCGGCTTCGCGAAGATCCAGAGCCGCTACGCCCCCGAATTCAACGCCCACTCCGCGAGCGTGAGCCTCGAGGTGAGGTAGCCGAAGCCGCCTTGGTATGCGAGGCTACGGGGATCGTCGTTTTTCCAGGAGGTTTTCCGTGCCGCAGCGGGACTCCGCGGCCGATCAGGGCGCACCCGACGGGGCGTGGCGGACGTGGCTGGCAATTGGGGCAACAGGATTCGGCGGGCCGGCCGGCCAGGTGGCGATCCTGCACCGCGAGGTGGTGGAGCGGAAGCGATGGCTCACCGAGGACGAATTCCTGGCGGCCCTCCGAGTGTGCATGCTCCTGCCCGGCCCTGAAGCCCAGCAGTTGGCGACGTACGCGGGTTGGCGGTTGGCTGGCACGGCCGGCGGACTCGTCGCGGGCACGCTTTTCGTGATGCCGGGCGCCCTTCTCGTCACGGCGCTGGCATGGCTCCATGCGGCGGGCCGTGACATTCCGATGGTGGCCGCGGCGTTCGCCGGTGTACGGCCGGCGGTCGTAGCCCTCGTCGCGCTGGCCGCATGGCGGATCGGGCGCAAGTCGATCCGGTCTCCGATGGTCGCCGCACTCGCGATCGCAGCCGGCGCCGCGATGGCATGGGGCGCGCCGTTTCCGGCGGTCGTTGCCATCTGTGGCGCGATCGGATGGCTCGCACCGGCTGGCCACGCTGCGCCATCGGATCCGCAACCATCCCTCCCGCGCACCACCCTCGTGCGGCACGCAACGGCGGTCGTCGGGATCGCAGTCACCATCTGGGCCGCCTGCTACGGTGCAATCTGGCTCACGCGCGCCGCGGGGGGAAGGGCGACTTCGATCGCGACATTATTCACGGAGACGACGCTCCTTTCGCTCGGCGGTGCCTATGCCGTTGTGCCATGGGCACTCGATGAGTCGGTTGCCCGCGGGTGGCTCGATGCAAGCGAACGATTCGCGGCGCTGGCCATGGGAGAAGCGACCCCGGGGCCGCTCATCCTCGTCGTCACCTTCATCGGGTTTCTCGCGGGCTGGAAGGCGGCCCCCGAGTCCGCCGCCGCTGCCGGCCTCGAAGGAGCTGCGACGGCGACCGTGTTTGCGTTCATCCCGTCCTTCGCCATGATTCTGGCCCTGGCCCCTGCCGTCCGTGCCATCCGTGCAGGGTCACGGGTGGGCAGGGCGCTCACGGCTGTGGGGGCGGCCGTCGTGGCCGCGATCACGATGCTTGCGGCGCGGCTTGCCCGTGACGCACTCGTCGATGCCGGAACGATCGACCTCGTCTCGAGTGCCATCTCGATTCTCGCCGCGGTGGCACTCGCCGGAGCCAAGATCCCCACGCCCCTCGTGGTGCTGGCCGCAGCGGCGCTGGGCGTGCTGCGGGGGGCTTTTTGAACTGCGGACTTTTCATCCGGGACTCGAGCCGATCGGCATGATCCAGAGCCGTGTGAGTCCCTGGTTTTCTGCCCATTCCGTACGCGGCGCTCCCGCGGTACGCTGGTCGCATGAGCGATCGAGACACGTCTCTCACCAACGAACTTGCCCGTGAGCGAAACCGCGAGGCAGCCGACCGCACGCTCCTGGCCTGGGTTCGCACGAGCCTCGCCATGATCAGCCTCGGGTTCGGCATCGAACGCCTGGGCCAGGCGGCCGTCGGCCTCGACGGGCAGCTTGTCGGCTTTTCCCCCTTGAAGACACGGATCTTCGGCGGGGCTCTGATCCTGCTTGGCGTCGTCGCCACGCTCGCCGGCATGTGGGAGCACCGCCATATGCTCCGAGCGTTCCTGGATGACGACTACCGCTATACGGACCGGCCCCCCATCGCCCGATACATGGGCGCGGCGATCGTCGTCGTCGGACTGTCCGCCCTGGCCGTCACGGTGATGGGCTAAATGTCCCTGGAAGAAGTCGTCCAGGACAATGCCGTGACGATCACAGGCACCGCCAGGCAGGCGATGCCGATCGCGAACACCGCCGCGATCGCAGCTGGGGCGTCGAATCTCGCGCGGCCTTCAAGCGTCTGCGCGAGCGCGTACGCAAGCAGGAGCGCCGTTCCGACCGTCGCCACCGCGACCAGCCTCCATCGCACTCGATCCGCGAGGCCGGCTCGCCTCGAGGCCCACGCCAGCATCGGCAGCCACTGGATCGCGTGCAATGCCATGCCGTGCGGAAACTTCGTCACGCCCGCGGCACCGAACGTCTCCGGCGGCAGGCCGGCGGCCGCCCGCACGTCGCCATGCACGCTCGCCCAGATGCCAAGCACGCATGAGATCGCGAGAAAGAGGAGCCCGGCCCGCGCGGCAAGCAGCATGTCACCGGTGACGTCCGCCCGCTGCCATGCAAAGCGAATCGTGAGATCGACGATCACGGCCGTGACGAAGAGAATAAGACCACCCATCAGGTCGTAGAGCAGTGAATCGAGACCGGTCTCCCGGTTGAAGTGACTCGCGACGCCGCGCCACCGCTGCAGGTCGATGAGCAGCACCTCGATCAGAAGCGTCCAGGCGGTCGCCGCCGCGAGCCAGGTGTCGCCGCGGCGAAAAGGCACGTGTGACCAGGCCCACCCGAGGGAGATGGCGGTCACGCCGCCAGAGATGCCAAAGAGGATCGGCTTCCGCCATGTGATCGGCCCGTCCCACGGGCCGCCGAGGACGGCCCACACGGCCAGATGGGCACATCCACTGGCGACGAGCACGAGACCGATTGCAGCAAGCGACCAGGAGCGGTGATCGCGCCACCACCGGTCATGGGCATCTCGGGTCGAGTTGGCTGCGTGCATCACTCCCCGAGTGTACGTCCGCCCGCTGGCGGCATGGCAACCAATCGGTCACACTTCCCTCAGGAACATCCGCAGGGAGCGATGGAAACCACCGACGTCCTCGTCATCGGTGCCGGAGCGGCAGGGCTCTTCGCTGCGACATGGGCCGGCCGCGCGGCTCGCGAGGCGG
>JBJTSM010000393.1:0-3252 GCA_046076685.1 Planctomycetia bacterium
TTGAAGCTCGTGTAGAGCAAAAGCGCGATCAGGCCGAGCACCACCGGCGTGATCAGCGCGAGCCGGCGGCTGGCCGACAGCAGGTTCTCGAAGTCACCCCCCCACCGCAGCGTGTAGCCGGTGGGCAGGCGGACCTGGCGGGCGATGGTTCGTTGCGCTTCCTGCACGAAGCTGGCGACGTCGCGGCCACGCACGTTCGCCGACACGAACGTCCGCCGGCGGGAGTTTTCGTGCTCGACCGACGGCGGGCTTTCGGCCCGGTTGATGTCCGCCAGTTCGCCCAGCGGAACGGGGCGGCCGCCCGCCGCCCCGACCGGAATCTGCGGCAGGCGTTCCGCGTCCTCGCGCCACTCGGGCGGGAACTTCACCACCAGCGGATAGCGGGGCCGCCCCTCGTAGATGACGCCGGTCTGGATGCCTCCCATCGCCGAGACGGTCCGCATCACCTCGATGCCGTCGATGGCATGCCGGGCGAGCTGGTCGGGGCGGGCGTCGATCTGCATGGTGGGCACGTTGGCCTGCCAGTCGGCACGCACGTCGGCCGATCCGCGGATGCCCCGCAGCACGCCCTCGATCTGCTTGCCGAGGCCGCCGAGCGTATCGAGATCGTCGCCGTAAATCAGCACCGCCACGTCCGCCTTCACGCCCGCCACGAGCTCGTCGACCCGCATCTCGATCGGCTGACTGAAGCCGAAGTTGGCGCCAGGCACCGCCGCGGAGAGCGACGCCGACATGCGTTCCACGAGCTGCTCCCGCGTCATGCCCGCCGGCCATTCCGCATGCGGTTTGAGCATCACCCAGACGTCGGTCTGCTGCACGCCCATGATGTCGTTGGCGATCTCGGGTCGGCCCGTCTTGCAGAAGACGGTCTTCACCTCTGGATACGCGCCGAGCGTCTTCTCGATCCGCGTCGTGATCGGCACCGAATCCTCGAGCGTGGCGCTGGGGAGCCGATTGACCTCGATGAGCAGGTCTCCCTCGTCGAGCCGCGGCATGAACTCCGCCCCCAGGTTCAGAGCCACCGGGACGCTCGCCGCCACGAGGGCGGCCGCGACGAGCGACACCACCGCGGGATGGTAGACGGCCAGCGTGGCCAGCGGGTGGTACGCGCGGTGGAAGAGCCGCATCAGCAGCGGCTCGTGCTCCTCCTCGCGGGTGAGCACGGTGGCCGCCAGCACCGGCATGAGCGTGAGCGAGATGACGAGGGACCCGGCGAGCGCGAAGAGCACCGTGAGGGCCATCGGCCGAAACAGCTTGCCTTCCGTCCCCTCGAGGAACAGGATCGGCAGGTAGACGATCGCGATGATCAGCTCGCCGAACATGGTCGGTCCGCGGACCTCGATCGCCGCGTCGCGGACGATGGCCAGCTTCGATTCGGTCGGGGCGGCCAGCCCGAGCCGTCGCACGCAGTTCTCCACCATGATCACCGAGCTGTCGACCACGAGCCCGAAGTCGATCGCCCCCAGGCTCATCAGGCTCGCCGAGATCCCGGTGGCCCACATGAGGTTCGCGGCGAAGAGCATCGACAGCGGGATCGCCAGGGCCACGATCAGCCCGGCGCGGACGTTGCCCAGCAGCACGAGCAGCGCGCCGATGACGAGCAGGCCGCCCTCGGCCAGATTGTGGAGCACGGTGTCGAGCGTCCGCGCGATCAGGTCGGCACGGTCGTAGAGGATCTCGAGTTCGACCCCGGGGGGCAGCGTCGCGCGGATCGCGTCGAGCCGCTCCTTCGCCGCCGTCACCACCCGCCGGCTGTTTTCGCCGCGGACCATCATCACCATGCCGGTGACCGCCTCGCCGCGGCCATCCCGCGTGACGGCCCCCTGCCGTACGAGCGGGGCGATCTCGACGTCGCCGATGTTGCGGACGAGCACCGGCACGCCGCCCGCCGGGCTCCGCACGACCACCTGCTCGATCGCGTCGGCATCGGGCAGGAGCGCCTGCCCGCGGATGAACCGCTGCTCCCCGTTCTTGACGATGTAGCCGCCGCCCGTGCTGACGTTGTTGCGCTCGAGCGCCGAGAGCACCTCGCCGAGCGCGATGCCCTGTGCCGCCATCCGGTCGGGGTCGACTCGGACCTCGTAGCTCTTCGCGTAGCCTCCGTGGCTGTTGATGTCGGTCACGCCCGACACCTCCCGCATGGCCGGGGCGATTTCCCATTCCAGCAGGCTGCGGAGATCCATCAGGTCGTGGCCCGATCCCTTCACCTCGAACTGCAGGATCTCGCCGAGCGCCGTGCTGAGGGTGCCGAGTTGCGGGTCGGCATCGGCCAGCGTGATCCGGCTCTTCGCCTCGGGCAGCCGTTCCGCGACCAGTTGCCGGGCCAGGAAGATGTCGGTGCCCTCCCGGAAGACGATCGTCACCAGCGAGATGCCGAGCCGGGAGATGCTGCGCACCTCCTCGACGTTCGGCAGGCCGCTCATGGCCAGCTCGACCGGGTAGGTGATGGACCGTTCCACCTCGAGCGGCGGCAGGGTGCCGGCCTCCGTCACCACCTGCACCTGGATGTTGACCAGGTCGGGAACCGCGTCCACGGGAATCTGCGTGGCCGCGTAGAGGCCGCCCAGGCCCATGAGCACGAAGAGCGCGATCACGAGCGCCCGGTTCGCCAGCGACCACTCGATGAGGCCCGACAGCATCAACCCACTCCCAAGACGAGGATCGTACGAGGACAGCGCGAGGACATTGCGAGGACGGCCGCCTGGCCGGTCACTCCGCTTCCTTTTCGAGCAGGAGTTCGCTCTTGAGTACGAACGCCCCCTGCGCCACCACCTGTTGACCGGCCGTCAGACCGCGGCTGACCTCCACGAAGTCGCCGCTTTCGATGCCGGTGGTCACGTCGACGCGGCGAAACCGTCCCTCGCCTTCCGGCACGAACACGAAGGATTTCCCTTCGTGCCGCATCACGGCCGACACCGGCACCGCCAGGGCCTCGCGCATCTGTCCCTGGGGCAGATCGACCCAGACGAACATGCCGGGCTTGTAATGCGCGTCGTTGTTCGTCAGTTCCGCGACGAGTGGCACGCTTCGCGATTCGGCCTCGACCGTCGCGCCCACGTGGTTCACGACCGCGTTCGTCTCGTGCATTTCGGCTCCGGGCACCACGACCCTCACCGACTGCCCTTCCCCGACCTCCACCGCCGTCCACTGCCGCTCGTGGATCTGGGCCCGCACCCAGAGCATGCCCGTGTCGGCCACGACGAACAGCCGGTCGCCGGCGCGGACCCGCTCGCCCCGCGCGATGAACACATC
>JBJTSM010000394.1:0-6562 GCA_046076685.1 Planctomycetia bacterium
AAGCCCTGAGCGCCAGCGACGGGATGGGGGACATCCACGAGCTTTCACCCGCTACGCCGCGACGAGCGCCCCCACGTGCGCCGCGACGAGCCGACCGCCGCAGTGCTCTGCGGCGATGCCGATCTTTCCTATCCGTCTCGCTCGATCAGTTCAACCGCGGCCTACGCCGACCAGATTCGCAGCCGGCAGTGCCGGGCGGCGTGGGTGAAATCCCGATCCGTGGTGAGCAGGGTCAGCTTGTGCCGGATGCAGAGTTGCGCGATCAGGGCATCGATCGTTCCGATCTGCACGCCGCCGCGGCGGCAGGTCGTGCGGAGTGCCGCGGCGGCGACATGGTCTTCTCGATCGGGCTGCACCAGCGGGAGCGAGGTGAAGCGGTCGATGATCTGCTCGCGCGCCTTGGGTCCGGCAAACCCTTGCAGCAGTTCCTGGAGCACGAGGCCGGTCGTCACGACGGCCTGCGCGCCGAGCAGCGCCTGCTCCAACTGCCGGACTTCCGGCTGTGTGCCCGCGACGTCACGACGCAGTGCCAACGACCACACGCTGGTGTCGACCAACAGCATCATGCGCCACGCGAGCGCTCGGCCTTGTAGTCGAAGGCCGGATCCCATGCGAGTTTGCCGAACAATTCCGCCACCCGCCGCTGTTCCCGCCGCGCGATGAACTCGTGCAGGGCCTTGGTCACGGCGGCCTTCTTGGTGCGTTCGCCGCTGACACGGACCGCCCGCTCCAAGAGGGCAGGATCGATCGCCAGATTCGTGGCCATGTGTAGCTCCTTGTGCAAGATCCTACACATAAACGGTTTTGCGGGCAAGCGGCGACGGACTTCGGGACCCGGCCCGCACCGCGGTCAGTTCAACCGCGTGCCCTCGGCCGGGTCGGTCGGCTCGATGTCGAGAAACGAAAACAGCAGCTGCGGATCGGGGTGCCGGGCCGGCCGGCTCGCGGGCTTGCCGGCATCGCGGGCGAGCGACCGCCGCACCGGATCCTGCTGCATCGCGCCCCGGCGATCGCGGCGGCTGCCATGCCGCCGAGCCACGCCGCGGGCCTCTTCCCGCGCCTCGGGATCGCCCCGCACGGCGGCGAGCCGCCGCTTCGCCTCGCGGACCGCGTTCGTATGATCGACGAGCGGTGGCATATAGTCGCGGCCGATCAGGCAGCCGGCCGCCTGCTGCACGTCGCCGGGCATGGTCCAGGGCATGTGCACGTAGGCCGGCGGCACGCCCGCGAGTTCGGGCACCCAGCGACGGATGAAGACGCCCCGCGGATCCTGTTCGATCGCCTGCTTCGTGGGGTTGTAGATCCGCAGCGTGTTGATGCCCGTCGTGCCGCTCTGCATCTGCAGCTGCGACCAGTGGATGCCGGGCTCGAAGTCGAGGAAGTGGCGGGCGAGGTGCAGCCCCGTGGGCCGCCAGTGCAGCCAGAGCGAATAGCTCGCGAACGACACGACGAGCGCCCGCATCCGAAACGTGAGCCAGCCGGTGGCGACGAGGCTCCGCATGCATGCGTCCACGAGCGGATAGCCCGTGCGGCCCTCCTGCCATGCGGCGAGCCGCTCGGCCGAGATCTCGTTTTCGCGGAGCCCGTCGGCCGCCCGCAGCATGTTGTGAAACTCGATCGCCGGCTCGTCCTCAAGTTTCTGCATGAAGTGGCAGTGCCAGTGCATCCGCGACTGCACCGCCTTCAGGCTCCGCTGCCAGGCCCGCAGTTCCGCGCGGTCGCGCGGGCTCGTGGCCGTGGGCATCGCAGCGGAGGCGTCGATGCGGCGGGCCTCGCTTGCCTGCCAGACCCGCCGCATCGAGATCGCCCCGAAGGCAAGGTAGGGGCTCAGCCGCGAGCAGCTCGTCGGGGCCGACAGTGGGCTGGAAATGCCGCCCGAATAGTGCCGGCCCCGCCGCGTGAGAAAGTCTTCGAGCACGGCGGACGCCGCCCCCTCGCCGCCCCGTTGCCGGTCGGTGGTGTCGGGTGGCTGGCCCAGGTCGCGACAGCCGAGGACGCCGGCCGTTTCGAGCCGCATCACGCGGCCAAGCCCGCCGCGGCCGCTGCTTCGCGGCGTGGGAGCCATCTCGGCCTGCATCCGCGATTCCCAGAGCCGGTTCCACCCATTTCGAGAGGCGAGCCGCCGCACGACGCCCGTCTGGGGCAGTTCGAGAAACTCGACGCCCGCCGCCCGGGCCCAGCTCCGCACCCGCTTGTCGCGGGCATAGGTCACGCCGGTGCCGGTCTCTTCGTGGGCCACGAGCAGCCGGAAGCCGGTCTCATGGCGGAGCCGGTCGAGCATCGCCACCGCCTCGCCGCGGCGGGTGACGAGCCGGATGCCGAGCCGACCGAGTGCGGCCTCGAGTTCCACGAGGCACTCCCGCTGAAAATCGCTGTGGCTCGGATGCCATTCCGGCTGCGCGAGCACCTCGGGCTCGTAGAGAAACACCGCGAACACGGCCGCTCCTTTGGCACGCGCCACGGCCGCCGCGAGCGCGGGATGGTCGGCGACGCGGAGATCGCGCTTGAGCCAGACGCAGACGGGAGCGGTGAAATCGTCCATCGCGCGGTCACGAGGGCAAAGGGGCATCTGCCGACGGGGCAGTGTAGGTGGGCGGCCCACGCGAGGGAGTCGGCCGCATTCATCCGGGCCAGCTTGCCCATATTTGGTGGCTGGCACCTTTATCGATCTGCGTCGGCCTACTCGACAAGCCGCACGGGGCCGCAATACCCCTTCAACTCCTCGTCAGCGGTCAGCAACACGAAGCCTTCCGCCTCTGCCTGCGCAATCAGCATTCGATCGAACGGATCCTTGTGGAGATCAGGCAACCGATCGATGGAGACGGCATGCGGACCGGTGAGAGCAAGTTCGGAATATCCGTGCTCGAGCAGTCCGCGTCGCAGTTGCCGGGCATCGACCCTGAAATCCCGCCGGCCGAGCGTTCGCTTGATGGCGATTTCCCAAAGGCTGACAACACTGAAGTGAACGGTATTGCGACTGTTCACAAGCATGCGCTTTGCGGTAGCGGAAAGCCGCTCCGGTTGTCCGGCGGCCCACAGCAGCACGTGTGTGTCGAGAAGGAGGTTCATGCGCCGTCGTCATGCCCGAAAAGAGTCTCGATGACGTCGTTTCCGAAAGTGTCAAAGTCGTCGGGCACTGAAATCTGTCCGGCCATGAATCCAAGCCTGTCGGTGGGCCGCGGACTCGGGATGGCGGTAACCTGCACAAGCGGTTTGCCGGCTTTTGCGATCACAAACGGATGACCGGCTGCCGCCTTGTCGACGAGCCGTGACAGGTGGGTCTTCGCCGCGTGAATGTTGACTGTTTCCATTGAAGCGGCCCTGAAAGACTGTGGGCGGAAGACTGAGGGTTGGTTCACTTGCCTAGTTTACAACCAGCGTGGCTGCGTGGAAATATACAGGCGTACATTTTAGCATGCAAGAGGGCGTTTGACCGGCGATCGGATGCAATGATCACAAGTCCCGGTCCGTCAATGACTCGAGAGAGACGACAAGCCGGCATCTCTCGCAGATGGTCATCTCGACGGCGGACATCGAGTGGCGGGGCCGCCACATCGCACCGCCGTCTGCATCGACCGATTCGAGGACTTCGACACGGCCCGCGTCGGGATCGACCAGGACATACCAGCCCACGCCCTGCTCCCGGTAGAGTTCCTTCTTCACCGTCTCGTCACGATGCCTGGTGGCGGCGGACAAGACTTCGACCACGATCGCGGGGGCCGTTTCGACGTGCCGCTCGGGGACACCGCCGCAGACCACGACCAGATCCGGCCGCACGACCGTGTCTGTCGCCACGATCCAATCGATTTCGGTGAGCACGGTCGCCCGGCATCCGGCTTCGCCTGTCCGTGCCGCGTCCACGGCGTGTTTGAAGGTGGCCGCCGCATCGGTGAGGGCTTTCGCGTGCCGCCCGAAGGGGCTCGGTGTCATCGCCACCGGAACCCCGTTCCAAAGCTCCCACCGTCCTTCCCAGTGGCGGTAGTCCTCTACGGTGTAGCGTGGTTCGTATTGAGGAGCCGTGCTCATGGCCTCATTGTAGCAACGCGTCCAGGCGGGCAGTCGGATGATCGAGAGGTCCGGGCCAGCTTGCCCATATTTGGTGGCTGGCACCTTTTATTCGTTGACTTTGGTCAGGCGATTAGACAATATGTCTAGATGCGGGTGATCAGCCTTAAACGTCTGCGGGAGTTCTGGAGACGGCATGCGGACGCGGAAGAGCCGCTTCGCTGCTGGTACAAGACCGTATCGAATGCCGAATGGAGAAGCCTGCAGGACACGAGGGCAACATACCCGCACGCCGACGGCGTCCAGGCGGAAGACGGCGAGATCCTCACGGTGTTCAACATCTGCGGCAACAAATATCGATTGATCACCCGGATCCGTTACGACTACCAATTGGTGAATGTCCGGATCGTGTTGACGCACGCGGAATACGACAAGGAACTATGGAAGGAGTGATGACATGCGAGCGATCCCCAATGGTTCGAGCGTTAAACTGCCCGGCGCCTTCCGGGAGTTGGTCGGCATGATGCCCCCGCAGGCCATCATGGACGAGGTGCAATACGAGAACACGCTCGAGATGATCGACCGGCTGATGGCGAGCGGCAGGCTGACGAAGGGGCAGGAACTCTACCTGGAAACGCTCGTCCAGTTGGTGCAGGCGTACGAGGCGACGCATCATGCGATCAAGTCGCTCAAGGGCATCACCGCGCTGCGACACCTCCTCGCCGCCCACCGCATCAATGCCTCGGGGCTCGCCAAGATGCTCGGCGTGCATGCCAGCATGGGCTCCAAAATCCTCCATGGAGAACGAGCCCTGACCGTGGGGCACATCAAGCTTTTGGCGTCCACATTCAAGGTCCGCCCCGATACGTTTCTGGATTGATTCAGGGGAGACGGCGGTACTCCGCCCGGCCCCAGGTGGCGGCGCGCTCCCACACGAAGATCCGCCGCGGCTCGTCGGGATTGCGGCCGTCGTAGAGCCGATATCGCTCGAGCCGGCCTTCCTCGTCGCCCCACATCGCCTGCCAGGTGACGGCCAACACGTCGCCCGACTGCGGCGGATCGTCGGCGCAGTTGAGGAGCTTCCAGGGGATCGCATACTCGGCGACGTACCCGCGGCCGTCGTCATCGATCCGATAGGCGGCGCGGAAGCCCTCGGGATTGACCGCGACGGTATCAAGGTTCATGCCGTGGTTGATCGCGAGGCAGGGTGTGCCACTTGCGGCGTGGTACCACATCGTCAGGTGATTGAGACGCGGGTTTTCGGCCACCTCGATTTCGGCGGCGGTCGGGGCCGTCTTGCGCTGCTCGTAGTAGCACGGCGCGTTGCCCGCCGCCGGCCAGCCGAGAGACCGGTCGGTGGAGAGCCGCACCTGGAGGCCGCCGCCCCGCCAGCCGAAGCCGGGATTGATCGCGGGATCACAGGCATTCCGCATCGGCAGCGGATCGCCCACGTGGGCGGCAATGTAAAGATGTTCGTCGTCAAACATCATCCGGCCGTCCACCCATTCGGCGGCCGTCGGTGAATCATCGCGGGCGGTGACGAAGCCCACGGCCTCCCGCCAATCGTCGAGCTGGCCGTCGATCGTCACCGCACCGGTCGCGCGGACGACCGGCAGCGATTCCCGCTGCCCCGGCCGGCCGAAAACCTGGTAATCGCCCTTGAGCCACCGGGCATCTGGCGAGGCGGCTGCACCGGGGTAGGGGATCCCCACATCCGCCGGCAGCCTGCGGACGAACCGGTTTGGCTTCCATTGAATCCCCACGGCGTCGCCCCCCGACTCGGGCGAAAACCGCACGGCATCCCCCGCCACGAGTCGCTTGGGGAACCGGGCGGCGCCGACACTTGACCTGCCCGTGGCGATCACCTCGCCGTCGTACACCTGCACGTCGGTCACTCGGCCGCCGCCCGCCATCACCGCGAATTCGGTACCGAGATCGAGCACATCGGTGGACGGCGTCGCCAGACGGAATCCATGCATCCCCTTCGGCATCCGCACGGTGGCGTTGCCGCTGTGCAAGAAGGCCTGCAGTTCGCTCTGCAGGTCGATGTCACCCGGGCCGGGTGTCTGCCCGTCCTGTAACGGCAGGCACATGGCACAGACCGCCGCCCACCTCGCCGATCACGTCATCCCGCCGGTGCCCGTGCGGCAGTGGGTGATCTCCGTGCCGAAGCGATTGCGCGGCATGCTGTCGGCGGGCTCACGCGGCATGCTGGCCGACCGGCCCGCGGCCGTCGCCGCCCTCACGAAGATCTTCCTCGACGAGATCGAGCGACTGTTGTGCGCTGTGGTAGGAGGCACCAGGGACGCCGATGCCACCGCACGTCCCCGCCCGAGGCTCGGCGGCATCTCCTTTCTGCACCGCTTCGACCGCGACGTGCCGAGCTATTTTCAGAGTCTCGAACACCTGTTTCGCTATTGTGCCCGGCCGCCGTTTGCGCTCGAGCGACTCTTCGTGAGCCGCGGTGCAGATGGCCAGATCGCTCGCATCCGCTACGTGCTACCGAGACACTGGGCTACCATTTGGGCGGCCAACTGGGTCGGACCCAGTCGCAGCC
>JBJTSM010000395.1:0-10250 GCA_046076685.1 Planctomycetia bacterium
CCTGGCTCGACACCGGCACGCACGACAGCCTGCTCGAGGCCGGTCAATTCATCCAGTCGCTCGAGAAGCGGCAGGGCTTGAAGATCTGCTGCCCGGAGGAGATCGCCTGGCGGAATGGCTGGATCGACGACGCCCAGCTCGTTTCCCTGGCCACGGCATGCCGCAAGAGCGGCTACGGCGAGTACCTGCTCGACATCATGCAGGACAAGATCTACTGACACGTTTGAATGCCGCACCTGAAAACCACCCCATGAACGTCACCCCGACCGACATTCCCGACGTGCTGCTCCTCGAGCCGAAGGTGTTTGGAGACAGCCGCGGCTTCTTTTTCGAGAGCTTCAACCACCGGGTGTTCGAGGCGGCGATCGGCCATCCGGTGCGGTTCGTGCAGGACAACCACAGCCGCAGCGGCCGCGGCGTGCTGCGCGGCCTGCACTACCAGGTGGAGCAGCCGCAGGGAAAACTCGTGCGCGTGGTGGCGGGCGCCGTGTTCGACGTGGCCGTCGACATCCGTCCCGACTCCCCCACGTTCGGCCGCTGGACGGGCGTGGAGCTGACCGCCGACAACAGGAAGCAGCTCTGGGTGCCGCCGGGGCTGGCCCACGGGTTTCTCGTGCTCTCCGAGACCGCCGAATTCCTCTACAAGACCACCGATTACTACGCGCCCAGCCACGAGCGCTGCATCATCTGGAACGACCCCGATCTCGGCATCCGCTGGCCGCTCGCCGGCCCGCCGATCCTCTCCGCCAAGGATGCCGCCGGCCTGTCGTGCTCCGTGGCCACGGCCGCCCCGTCCTCTTCCTCGCCCGCTTGAGGCCGGACGCATGAGCGACCGTGTCGCCGACGAGCACGGCGCGGAAATCTTCTCCCCCTGTGCCGCCGCGGCCCTCTACCGGAAGGCCGCGTTCGACGCGGTCGGCGGCTTCGACGAGGACTTCTTCTGCTCTTTCGAAGACGTCGACCTGGGCTTCCGGCTGCGGCTGGCGGGACACCGGGCACGCTACGTGTCCACCGCGGTCGTCCGGCATGTAGGCGGGGCGTCGGCCCGGGCCGCCGGCAACGATTTTGCCGTCTTTTACGGCCACCGAAACCTGGCCTGGTGCTTCGTCAAAAACATGCCGGCTCCCCTGCTGGACGCTTTTTTGCCCGCCCATCTTCTCCAGACTATTCTCAATCTGATGACTGCCCTGACCCGCGGCCGGTTCCGCGCGATGGTGGCAGCCAAGTGGCGGGCCGTGTGCGGGCTTCGAAGATGCTGGCGGAAGCGACAGATCGTGCAGGCGCAGAGACGGGCATCGCTCGCCACGATCTGGCAGTCGCTGGACAAGAGCCTGTTTCGGCGGCGGATGCGGCCGGCATGCGGGCGGCCGTCACGGCCGTGATCGTCAACCACAACGCCGGCGAACTGCTCTTCGACTGTCTGCAGTCGGCGTTGTCACAGGCCGCCGAGGTGGTGCTCGTCGACAATGCCTCCGACCCGCGGCGGTTCGAGCCGGTGCTCGCTCGGCTCGGCGCGCAACCCCGGCTGCACGTGATCCGCTCGGCGGAGAATCGCGGCTTCGCGGCCGGCTGTAACCTGGGAGCACAGCGGTCCACCCAGCCGCTGGTGCTCCTGCTCAATCCCGACTGCGTGCTGGGCCCGGGGACGCTCGCGCAATTGTGCGCCGCGATCGGAGAACAGCCCCGGACCGCGCTGGTGGGCGGGCTGCTCACGTATGCCGATGGCCGCGAACAGGGCGGCGGCCGCCGCGCGGTGCCCACGCCGTGGCGGTCGTTCGTGCGGGCCTTCGGCCTGGCGCGGCTGTCGCGCCGCTGGCCGAAGCTGTTCGACGATTTCCACCTGCACCAGCAGCCGCTGCCGGCGTCGCCGCTGCCCGTCGAGGCGATCTCCGGCGCCTGCATGCTCATTTCGCGCGAGGCCATCGAAGACATCGGGCTCATGGACGAGGGCTACTTCCTCCACTGCGAGGACCTCGATCTCTGCATGCGGGCCCGTGGCCGCGGCTGGCGGATTCTGTTCGTGCCCGACGCACCGGTCGTCCATTTCAAGGGCGGCTGCAGCCGGGAGCGGCCGGTCTTCGTGGAGTGGCACAAGCACAGGGGCATGGTCCGCTTCTATCAGAAGCACTTCCGCCACCAGTATCCGGCCGGCCTGATGGAGCTCGTGATCCTCAGCGTGTGGCTGCGGTTCGCGGCCATCGCGACGAGATACCTGGCCCGCGGCCTGCGGGATCGCGTCCGCCGCGCGGCGGGCACGGCATGGACGGGCGGTTTTTGGGCGGGGCGGCCCCGAGCCGGCGGCGGTCCCGACCCCCGATCGACGCACGACACCGCCGGCCTGCCGTTCGCCGTCGCCTCGCGTCCGCTCACGTCCTGACCGTCCGATCTCCCTGCAGAATGCTCGAGCGTGGGCGATGCGCCGCGAACCCGCAACGGACTCGAGCATCGAATCCCCGCCGGCCGTGGCGGTGCTCGGCGCCACGGGCCTGGTCGGGCGACGGCTGCTTGAGCGACTGCAGGAAGACGTCCCGCCAAGCCCCGTCCATCCTCGCACCGACTCCCAACTGCTCGCGTTTTCGCGATCGGCCGCGCCGGCCGCGCACAGCTGCGGCGATGTGCAGTGGCACCGGCTGCCGGCGAACCCTGCCACGTGGCGCGGAGTGATCCCGTTTTGGATCGCCGCGTGTCCGCTCTGGGCGGTTGCCGAGCAGTTTCCCCTCCTCGAGGCCGCCGGGGCCAGACGGTTGGTCGCGCTTTCCTCGACGAGCCGGTTCACCAAGCGCGGCTCGGCCGCCGCGGCGGAACGGGCGTTGGCCGCACGGCTCGCCGCCGCGGAAGATGCCGTGCTCGACGGGGCCCGTGCCCGGGGCATCGCGGCGACCATCCTCCGGCCGACGATGATCTACGACGGCATCCACGACCGGAACGTGGCCGCCATCGCCGGCTTCATCCGTCGCTTCGGCTTTTTCCCGGTGGCCGGCGCCGCCGGGGGCCGCCGGCAGCCCCTCCATGCCGACGACGTCGCCGCCGCCTGTCTGGCGGCCCTCGCCTGCGACACAACATGCGACGCCTACGACCTCTCGGGCGGCGAAACGCTCTCCTACCGTGACATGGTGCGGCGCATCTTCGACTGGCTCGACCTGCCGCCGCGGGTGGTGACCATGCCGGCCGGAATCGTCAGGGTCGCCGCGGCCTGGCTGGGCGGGCTGCCGTGGCTCGGCTCGCTGGCGACGATGGCCGCCCGCATGAACGACGACCTGGTCTTCGATCACGCCGCAGCCACGCGGGATTTTGGCTTCCAGCCGCGGCCGTTCGCGCTGCCCACGCGTCGGCACAAGCGCGATGCTCGGGTGACGGAGGAGCTCGTCGTCTCGCCATGAATGCCCCGCCTCCCCTGCCCGTCGTCTTCCTCGGGTTCTTCGGCTTTCTGCTCGTCGTTCTCGGCTGTGTCGTCGACACCGCCGCGCTCGACATCACGCTCGTGCCGCGGCTCCTGGCGTTGTCCGTCTTCCTGGTCGTGGCGGTGGGCGTCGTCCTGGCGCCGCCCCTGCGCGACCGCGTCGATTGGCCGGTGCTCGGATCGCCCGTCATCCTCCTCTTCGCAGGCTACCTGCTCGTCACCTGCTGGTCGCTCCTGGTCGCGGTCAATGCCACCGCCGGATACACCGACGTCTTCCGCACGCTGGCGACGTTCGTCACGCTCTGCGTGTCGTGCCTGCTCTTGCCGATCCTGCCGCGGTGGCGCGAGCAGTTGCTCCGGTTGTTCGTCGTGGCCGGGCTCATCGGTGTATCGGTGGGCTCTTTCGAGATCGTCACCAGGCTCGGCCCGGGGCTGCACGGCCGCCGGGCGATGGAGCAGATCACGGGGCTGATGTCGAGCGTGAACCTCTACGCCGGCATGCTGTCGCTCATCCTGCCCTGGTGCCTGTGTGGCGCGGCGATGCTCCGCCGGGGGTGGCGCTGGCTGGCGGCCGGCGTCGCCGCCGCGATCCTCGCGATCATTCTGCTGCTTCAGTCGCGGGCCGCCTGGCTGGCCGTGCTCGCCGGGGCCGCCGCCGCCGCGGGCGTGCTGCTCCTCGAGCCGGCCCGGTTCAGCCTCTCGCGACGGGCCCGGCGGATGCTGGCCATCGCCTGCCTGGGCGGGCTCGCCACGCTCGCGGGCGGCATCGCCGCCGCTCCCGCCGACAACCCCTTCGCCCGGCGGTTTCGCAGCATCTTCTTCGAATCGGCCGAGCCCACCGCGCTGCCCCGGGAAGGCGGCCGGCTCATGATCTGGGGAATCACCACGCGGATGATCGCCGACCACCCGTTCACGGGCGTGGGGGCGGGCAACTTCACGGTCCGGCTCCATGAATACTTCGACGATGACGGCGACCTCGACTTCTCCACCGTGCACACCAACTGGGTGCAGCCGCACAACGACTTTCTCTGGGTGTTCGCCGAGAAGGGCCTGATCGGCATCCTGCTCTTCGTGGGAGTGTTCGCGGCCGCCTTCACCTCGATCCGGCGCATCCTCACTGGCGAGGCGCCGGCGGCCGACCGTTGGCTGGCGCTGGCGGCGCTCGCGGGGCTCGTCACCTACGGCACCCTTTCCTGTTTTGATTTTCCCCTCGAGCGCATCAACCATCAGGTGGCGTTCGCCCTGCTGCTGGCGGTCGTCACGGTGCTCGAACGCCCCAGCCGACCGGCGGTCGGCCCGCTGCCGGGCCGGGGCCACCAGAGGCGGTGGCCACTCGTGGTCGGGCCTCTCGTGCTTGGATCCCTCGGGCTGGGCGTCGCCTACTGCCTGGCGGCCGTCCGCCAGGAGAAGGAGGTGATCGCGGCCCGCCGCGCCTGGGAGTCGAGCCGCTGGGACGACCTGCTCGCGGCCGCCCGGCGGGCCCGCACGCCTTGGAAGACACTCGATCCGCTCGCGACCCCGGTGGCGTTTCTCGAGGGCATGGCCCAGATGCAACTCGGCCGGGTGCCCGAGGCGATCGAGTGCCTGGAGCGGGCGCGGCACGACAACCCCAACCGGATGTACATCGTCAACAACCTGGGCATTCTCTATGCCAGCACCGGTCGGTTCGACGAGGCGATCGACTGCTTTAACCAGACGGCCAACCGCTATCCGCACCGCATCGAGCCGTTCAACAACCTGGCCGGCTGTCTCATCGAAGCGGGCCGGGCTGCGGAGGCGGTGGAGGTGCTCAAACAGATTCCCGAGACATTCCGCAACGAGAACATCCGCAGGAATCTCGAACTCGCCCGGGAGCGGGCCGCGGCCGGAGACGGTGGCCGCCCCGAAACCGGTGCTTCACCCAAGCTGGATGCGCCCTAAAGCTGCGTGGGATTGGGGGCGTCGCCGTAGACGGCCTTGGGATCGAAGGCCTTCTCGTGCTCGGTGAATTCAAGCTGCGTGCCCTGCGTGCGTTCCGCCCCGACCGGCACCCGGCGATAGAAGCACGAGCGGTACCCGACGTGGCAGCTGGCCCCACCGGCGATCACGACCCGCAGCCAGACGCAGTCCTGGTCGTCGTCGATCCGCATCTCGGCCACCCGCTGCACCAGCCCGCTGGTGGCCCCCTTGTGCCAGAGCTGCTGCCGGCTGCGGCTCCAGTAGTGGGCCTCGCCCGTCTCGATCGTCCTGGCCAAGGCCTCGCGATTCATCACCGCCACCATGAGCACTTCGCCTGTGGCGTGGTCGGTGGTCACACAGGGGATCAGCCCCTGCGGATCGAACTTGGGCGCGAGGTCATGCCCTTCCTCGACCTGCTCGACGGAGATCCGCCGGCCGAACGGTGACTCGGGACTGGGGGACGCGGATGCAGACACGGTGTGAGGCTCCTCGGCGGCGGTCGGAGGTGACATGTTTCCGGGCAAGTCCCTACCATTGAACCGGTTGACCGGTCGCTCATCCAGCCCCTACTCTTCCCCGGGGTGCAGCAGCTTCCAGGAGGCTTTGTCATGTCCGTGACCGAGATTCCCCGCCCGTTGCCATTGATGGTCCGCCGGTCCGCCCGCAGCAGGGGCGTGGCGATCGCCGCCCTCGCAACGCTGATTTTCCCCGTGGCGGCACCGGGCCGGGCGGCCGACTGGCCCACCTTCCGCGGGCCGGAGCGAACCGGCGTCGCCCCGGACACAGATCTCCTGGAAGCCTGGCCGGCCGCGGGCCCCAGGCTCGTCTGGCAGACCGCCGGGGCGGGCCGGGGATATGCCAGCCTGGCGATCGCCGGCAATCGGATCTTCACGCTCGGTGACGGTCTTTCGACCGCGGCCGACCCGGATGAATACCTCTCCTGCTTCGATCGCGAGACCGGCCGGCAGCTCTGGAAGACGAAGACGGGCCAGCCCTGGGCCGAGGGGCCGGAATCGTGGCAGAGTTCGCGGAGCACGCCCACGGTCGATGGCGACAGGGTCTACGTGCTCACGCCCCACGGACAGCTCGTGGCCTGCGGCACGGCCGATGGCCGGGAACTGTTTCGCCTCGACCTGAAGGCCCAGTTCGGTGGAAAAAAGGGGGATTCCTGGGGCTACAGCGAGTCGGTACTGGTCGACGGCGAGCGGCTCGTCTGCACACCGGGCGGCGAGCAGGCCACGCTCGTGGCCCTCGACAAAAAGACCGGGAAGCCGATCTGGACCTGCCCGGTGAAGGGGGATCGGGGGGCGGGCCACTCGTCGGTCGTGATCGCGAACGTCGCGGGCCGGAAGATCTACGTCCAGACCACGGCTGCGGGCGCCTTTGCGGTGGATGCCGCCACGGGCCGTTTTCTCTGGGCGTATCCGATCGACCAGACGACGGCCGTGATCCCCACGCCGATCGTGCGGGGCGATCTGGTCTTTTTTTCGGCCGGCTACAAGCGGGGTGGCGCGCTCGTGCGGCAGGTGGCCGGGCCAAATGGCAGTGTCACGATCCAGGAGGTCTACGGGCTCAAGAAGGATCTGGCCAACAAGCACGGCGGGATCGTGCTGGTCGGCGACCATCTCTACGGGGATTCCGACGACGCCGGGATTCCGTTTTGTGCGGAGCTGGCGAGCGGCAACGTCGTCTGGAAAAAGCGGGGCAGCGGCAAGGGATCGGCCACGGTGACGGCGGCCGACGGCCACCTCTACGTGCGGTTCGCCGACGGCACGCTGGCGCTCGTGAAGGCCGATCCTTCGGCCTACGAGGAGGTGGCGGCCTTCAAGATTCCCGGCAGCGACGCCCGGCCGAGCTGGGCCCACTCGGTGATCCTCGACGGCCGACTCTACCTCCGCGAGCAGGACGCGATCCTCTGCTACGACCTGCGGAAGTAGCTGGCAACTCGATCCCCCGGCTCGCGCCGGGGGCTTGTATACGAACATCCAAGCCCTGAGCCGCGATCCCCCGGCTCGCGCCGGGGGCTTGTATTGGGATCGCGACGCCTCCACATACAAGCCCGAAGCGCAAGCGACGGGATCCGGTGGCGTCACCAAACGGCACCAGGCCCGGAGGGCCGGTTCAGCACCAGCGGGCGGAGGCCCGCCAAGCCGATCGGACCGGGTGGCCGACAAGGCCGGGTCGGGCAGGATGCCCGAGCCCGGCGTGAAGGAAGACAGATCCCCTGGCGCGCGCCGGGGGCTTGCATTCAAACATCCAAGCCCTGAGCGCAAGCGACGGGATCACCCCCAACTAGAAGCCAGAGAAGCCCGGGGCTAGTCGTGGGCGTCGGCGACGGCCTTGTAGAGGGCCCCGCCGAGGATGCCGCCCACGATCGGCGCCACCCAGAAAAGCCACAGCTGCTGCAGGGCCCAGCCGCCGGCGAACACGGCCGTCGCGGTGCTGCGGGCGGGATTCACCGACGTGTTCGTGACCGGAATGCTCACGAGGTGGATGAGCGTGAGGCACAGCCCGATGGCGATCGGCGCGATCGCGGAGCCCGCCTTCTTGTCGGTGGCTCCGTGGATCACGAAGAGAAACACGGCCGTCAGCACCGTCTCGATGATGAAGCAGCTCTGCCACGGATAGCCGCCGGGCGAGTGGTCGCCGTAGCCGTTCGAGGCGAAGCCGCCGCCCGCCGCATCGAAGCCCGGCAGGCCGCTGGCCACGAGATAGAGCACGCCTGCCCCGACCACGCCCCCGGCCACCTGGGCGAGGATGTATTTCGGCACGTCGGCGATGGGAAAGCGTCCGCTGGCGGCCAGCCCCGCCGTGACGGCGGGATTGAGGTGGCAGCCGGAGAGGTGGCCGATGGCCAAGGCCATCGAGAGCACCGACAGCCCGAAGGCGAGCGAGACTCCAAGGAATCCGATCCCCAGGTCGGGAAACGCCGCCGCGAGCACGGCACTGCCGCAGCCTCCGAGCACGAGCCAGAAGGTGCCGATCGCTTCCGCCACGAGTTTGCTCGTCATTGCCATCTCCGGTCCGCCACGGCGATCGGCGGATGTCACCGAACTCAGATCCACACGCTACCGAGCACGGCGAAAAATCGTCAAGCCTCTCCCGACCAGACTGTCAGTCCCAAAGAAGCAGCCCCACGCCAGCCCGGGCCCCGTCACCCACCCGTCGCCGTGCTCACTGACCTCCGTCGATTCACCACCACTTTTGCCTGATTCGTCACCTTTTTTCGTCAATTCGTCAATTTCAACGTACGCATTCGCGGCAGTTGGTTGACGCTTCCGAGCGAACCCAGTACATTCTCGCCAGAACCCCTAAACGGTCAGCCTACGCTCTTGTTCCGATTCCTTGCAAAGTCCGCCCGCAGCTGCTACAACAAGTCAACCAAACAGACACCGCCGTAAGAAGCCAGTTTCTCTTTCTCAGCACAAAGGCTCTAGACATGTCGACCATTTCTTTTCGCAAAACGTTCCTGACAGTGCTGCCTGCAGCACTTGTCGCCATGGCAGCGGTTGCTTCGCGGCCTGCTGAAGCCACCGTCTACACCTGGCGGGATACCGGTTCGACTTGGAACACGGGCACGAACTGGCAAAACCTTGCGGTTCCGGTCAGCAGCACCACCAATTCATTGCTGTTCAACGGTGCGGGCAGCACGACGAACAACAACATTGGCGGCACGTTCACCCAGGGCAGCATCGACTTCGGTGCCTCGGCCGGCTCCTACACGCTGACCGGCAACGGCGTCCGGCTCGGGAGCATCACGAACGGCTCGACGGCCACGCAGACGTTCAGTCTGGGCATCAACCAAACTGGTGCCGGGACGTACTCGGCGAACACCGGGAAGATCGTCATCGGCGGTGCCCTCACCGGTACCTCGGCAATCACGAAGGCGGGCTCGGGTGAACTCGAGTTCACGACGAGCGGCAAGGGCTACACGTGCACGCTGACGGCCAACGACGGTACGGTGCGGTTTACCGCCTCCGGCTTCAACAGTGGTAACCTTGTGCTTGCCAACGCGTCTGACTTCGTAACGACGAGCAACAGCGTTGTCAAGGATTTCACCGCCACCGGCAACGGCGACATCACGGTGGGTGAAGCTGGCATCGGTACCCTGAACACGGGTAATTTCGACCTGTCCGGCTTCTCCGGAACAGTCGCCGTGAGTTCCGATGGTCAGGGCAGTCTCGACAAGGTGTCCACCGTGGGCACCCAGTCCTTCGGCGGCACGTTGAATATCTCCCTCGACTTCCAGCCGAGCAACTTCGACCGTCTGCTCGGTGGCGAGTTCTGGGATTTCTTCACTGCTGCGACGTCTACGGGCAACTTCACTAATGTCAATCTTCTGTACAACTCCGGGACCTATGCGTTGACCAACAATAGCGGCATCTGGACGACGACCGGGCAAATTGCCGGACTTGGCCCGATGGACGGGTTCTTGTTCTCGACGGTCGACACCACGATCACGGTTTCCGGCCAGCCGGTGACGGTCGTCGCGGGCACGCTCTATGCCGTGCCCGAGCCCTCCACCATCGTGTTCGCCGGAATCGGTGTCGCGATGTTCGGCTGGAGCACTTGGACGCGTCGTCGGGCCAACGCCCGCCGGCGGGCGGTCGAGGCCGCCATCGCCTGAGCGCGATTCCAGGCAGAAAAGTTTCGAAGCCGCGACAGTGGCAACACTGTCGCTTCTTTCTTTTTTGGCGTGCCGCACTCAGAACCAGACGAGGATCCGCGGAGCGAACACCGTCAGGCCCACGACCGCAGCCGTCATCGCGGCCACGAGAACCGCACCGCCTGCCATATCGAGGGCATCGCGGAGGCGGGGGTGCCGCCGGCTGCCCGGGCCGCGGGCAAGCGACTCGATCGCCGTGTTCAGGATCTCGGCCATCAGCACGAGGCCGATCGCGAGGGCCAGCAG
>JBJTSM010000396.1:0-5012 GCA_046076685.1 Planctomycetia bacterium
GCCGAGGTCGTCCCAGCCGAACGGCGCCTCGATCACGGCCACGTCGGGGGCGTGTTCCAGCACGGCATAGTCGATCGAGATTCCCTTGATCGCGGCGAACTCCTCGGCGAACACCCGGTCGCGGTCGGGGCCGTCCCAGGCCGCGGCGATCCGCTCCAGGTGGGCCAGGCACTCGGGCTGCCGCTCGGCGAGCGCCGCCAGGATCGTGGCCGCCTTCCAGACGAAGATGCCGCCGTTCCAGAGGTAGTTGCCAGCCGCCAGATATTCCTGGGCCACGGCGGCGGGAGGCTTTTCCCGGAACTGGGCTACAGCGTGCACAGGGGCGTGCACCGGGGCTCCAGCGTGCACAGGGGCGGCCGCCGGGCCTTCGATCCGGGCGCCCTGCTGGATGTAGCCGAAACATTCGGCGGGGTAGGTGGGCTTGATGCCGAAGGTCACGAGCCTGCCCGGTGACTGCTCGACGAGCGTCACGGCCTGACGGATCGCGGCCCGAAAGCTCTCGGCGGGGCGGATCACGTGGTCGGAGGGCATCACCGCCATGATCGCGTCGGGGTCGTGCCGCGAAACGAGCAGCGCCGCGAGGCCGATGCAGGGGGCCGTGTCGCGCTTGCAGGGCTCGCCGACGAGCCCTGCGTCGGGCACCTGGGGCAGCTGCCGCCGCACCGTCTCGAGCAGGCGGCCGGCCGTGACCACGAGCACGCGATCGGGCGGCACGAGCCCCTCGAGGCGTTCGACGGTGTCCTCGAGCAGCGTCTTCTCGCCCGCCAGCGGCAGGAGTTGCTTCGGCAGCGCCGAGCGGCTGGCCGGCCAGAAGCGGGTGCCGGATCCTCCGGCCATGACGATCGCGTGCAGCATGAAACGTGTGCTCCTGTTGTTGCTGGTGCCGTTCTTTTCGTGGGGTGGCGTCGTGTCTCGTGCGGGAGCAGTCAGCCGCCGATCACCGTCGGCCTGTCGAGCACCGTTCCGGCGCGCAGCAGGCCCGCGACGTCAGTCTCGTCGATGATACGGTCGGCGGCCAACTCCACGTCGATCCCGTCGGCCACCCGCACGCCGGCCTTGGCCAACAGCCGGCGGGCATGGGCCACGAGCGCCGCATACACGTGTTCCGGCGCGTCTCCCGCGGAGCCGGCCGGGTTCTTCAGGGGGGCGAAGCCCTCGGAGGCCTCGATTTCGACGACGCAGACGCGGTCGGCCAGGGGCATGAGGTCGAAGATGAACCGCTCGAACTTGAACGCGTTGGGCGCGGCCGGTACGACGCGGCCGCCATCGGCGTCGAGACAGGGCACCGCCTTGAAGGCGCGGTGGAGCGGCAGCGCATCGTCGCGGGCGGCCGCCCGGTCGAGAAACGCCCTGGTGAAGGCGTGCACCGCGATGCTGCCGGCGTGGAACCGCAGCCTGCCGTCGGGCAGCCGCTCGGCGGCGAGGGACGCAGGCAGATCGCTGTATTCGACCACGCGGTGCCTGCCGTTCGACTCGACCACGATGCCGACCCGCTCGGCGGGGTCGACCTTGCGGACCACCTGCGTGCTGAACTCGGCGTCGGTGAGCAGGTGATAGCCGAGAAACTCGGCTGCCAGCGGCATGGCGAGCGGATTGTCGACCTGGAAGCTGACCACATGCGCGGCCCCCTGCCTGCCGAACCAATCGAGGCCTCCGGATTCCGCCAGCGCCACGAGCATGCCGCCGTGCCCGTCGGGCGCGACCGCGAGGTGGCCGGGGCCGTCGAGCAGCAGCCGGCCGGTGGCGGCGTCGAGCGCGGGCAGGTCGTGCTGACGGAAGACGAAGACCCGCTCCGGGTCGAGGCCGCAGAACCGTTGTTCGGACAGGAACCGGCGGGTGTCGTCGTCGGTCGCCGAGCTGGTCATGATCGCCAGGGGCACGTCGCGGCCATAGCGGCGCCTCACGGCCACGAGCTTGCCGAACAGCACGGCGAAGAGGTTGGCCTTCGTCACCGGGCCGACGCTGCAGAGCCCCTTGGGCCCCTGGCAGCCCAGGCGGGTGCCCTGTCCGCCGGCGACCAGGATCGCCCCGACCGAGCCACCGGCGAGGGCTTCGCCGCCGCGGCGCACGGCGTCGGCCGGCAGGATGCCATGTGCCCCGGCGCCGAGTCGCAGGCAGGGCGGCGTGACGGCGGCCGCGAGATCGTGGGGCTGGGCATGAGCCTCGACGCCAGCGGATGCGAGCCGCTGCATCTCCCCGAGGAGGTGCCAGTCGACGGCTTCCAGCTGCGCCGAGAAGGCCCGCTGGGAAGGCTCGTCGAGGCTGCTCCAGAACGCCAGCAGATGCTGTTGCCCCGCGCGGGCGAGGGTGGCGACGAGGGCCGGTGGGGCATTCATCCGCGGACCCACCTCCAGAACACCAGGCACAGGAGCGGAAAGCCGACGAAGATCACCGTGTAGGTGAAGAGCGTCGTCCAAAGGTGTTGAGGCCAACGTGCCATAGCGAATGTGCCAGCAGGGGGAACCGGGGCTTCATCGAGAAGCAGGCTTTCAGTCGACGCGGGTTTTACGTGGACGTGGTCGCCTGGATGTCCACGGGAATTTCGATCGTCTCTTCGGCCGGTTCATCGAGCCGGCACTCGACGCGGACTCCCCACGGGAGCACCTCCGCGGCCGAGACCACCGCTTCCACCCCATCATACTCGGTCGTCACCTCGACCGCGGGCAAGGCCGCCAGCGGCGGACAGAAGCCCACGTGCGCGTAGCCCGTTCGCGTTCCCGCCGCCACCACGACCGACAGCCGCCCCCGCACGTGTTCGGCACCGCCAGGCAGGGCCAGCCGCTCGAACCGCTGCAGCAGGCTCCCGGCCGGATGGGGTGGCGGCCCCGTCGTCTCGAGGCGATCGTCAGCCTGAAGGCGGGGCGTGGGGAACACGGCCGGCGTCGGCGGCATCGTCGCGGACGGGGGCATGATCGAGGCCGACTGTTCGCGTGGCGGCTCGGCCATTGGTGCCGGTCGGCGAAGCACTCGCGTGGCGATCCGCCTCGTGGTGGAGCCGCCGAGAGCGACCGCCAGTGAGACGAGCAGGGCGAGCACCGTGAGCAGGTTCTCCGGAGTCGTTCCGGATCGCATGGGCAGGCTCACCGCCGTTACGGCCATCATCAGCCCCAGCCGTGTCAGCAGTGACGGAAGCGACGGCGCGGCCGATCCCGCGGCTCGCGACGCGAGGTCGCCGATCGCAACCAGGATCAGGCCCGCGACGCAGGCGGCGAGCACCGCCCCCGGGCCCGGGGGCGGCTCGATCGCGCCGGCCAGCCTTCGCAGCACGAGCACCGCGCCACAGGCGAGGGCCAGCGAACCGGCGAGCATGGCGAGCGTGGTGACCTGGGGGAGCGCGTGGATCGCCACGGCCGCCAGCCGGTCACCGGCATCGTCGCTGCCCGCGCCGCGCGAGCCAGGTATGGCTGGTGAGCCCGGCATGGCTGGTGCTCCGGCAGGAAACCACGCGTGGATGAACGGCTCAGCCGACGGCCACGCCCGCCTTGGCCGCCTTGGCCAGGTCCTTGGCCCGGTCGGTCTGCTCCCAGGAGAAGCCCTCCCTGCCGAAGTGGCCGCCGGCGGCGGTCTTGCGGTAGATCGGACGACGCAGGTCGAGGTAGTCGATGATGCCGCGGGGCGTCAGCGGGAAGAACTCGCGGGCCAGTTCGCAGAGCCGCTCGTCCTCGATCTTGCCGGTGCCCTCGGTGTCGACATGCACGCTCACCGGCTCGCTCACGCCGATGGCGTAGGCCAGCTGCACCTCGCAGCGGTCGGCGAGACCGGCCGCGACGATGTTCTTGGCGACGTGGCGGGCCATGTAGGCCGCACTGCGATCGACCTTCGTCGGATCCTTGCCGGAGAAGGCGCCGCCACCGTGGCGACCCCAGCCGCCGTAGGTGTCGACGATGATCTTCCGGCCGGTGAGGCCGCAGTCGCCGTGGGGGCCGCCCACCACGAACCGCCCCGTGGGGTTGATGTGGTAGGTGACGTCGCTCGTGTCGAGATCCTTCGGCAGGAGCGGCTTGACGATCTTGTTGATGATGAAGCTCTGGATGTCCTCGTTCGACACGTGGGGGGCATGCTGCGTGGAGACCACCACCGTATCGACGCGGACCGGCCGGTTGCCTTCGTACTCGATCGTCACCTGGCTCTTGGAATCGGGGCGGAGCCAGTCGACCTCCTTCTTCTGTCGGGCCTCGGTGAGCCGGTTCAGGATGCGGTGGGACAGGGCGATCGGCAGCGGCATCATTTCCGGGGTTTCGTTGCAGGCGTAGCCGAACATCAGGCCCTGGTCGCCGGCGCCGATATCCTTGCCCTTGGCTTCGTCCTCGTTGACGCCCATGGCGATGTCGCCGCTCTGCTTGCCGACGGCCACGAGCACGGAGCAGGTGTCGGCGGCGATGCCCATCTCGTCGTCGGTGTAGCCCACCTGGCGGATCACGTCGCGCACGACCTGCTGGTAGTCGATCGTGCCGCGGGAGGTGATCTCGCCGGCGATGACGGCCAGGCCGGTGGTCACCATCGTCTCGCAGGCCACGCGGCTGCGCGGGTCCTGGGCGAGGTAGGCGTCGAGCACGCCGTCGGAGATCTGGTCGGCCAACTTGTCCGGATGGCCCATGCTGACCGACTCACTGGTGAACAGATACTTGCCTTGTGCCACGGCGGATGCCTCGTGCAGGTGTGGGGGGGGAATGGTTTCCGGAACCTAAACCAACGATTATTGGCGGAGGGGTTCGTTCTTGGCAACGGGCCGGGCCGTGGCTCGCTGTTTCCCCGGCTGGTCACCCGGCCGCGGGCAGCCGCTGCAGGATGGCCGCGGCCGTGGCCGTCGTCGAGCCCCGCTGCGAGGCGACGAGTTCGGCCGCCCGCCGGCCGAGCGAGGCGGCGTATCCCTCGGTCTCGAGGCAGGACCGCACGAAGTCCGTGAGGGCGTCGCCGTCGGCGACCACCACCGCGGCCTCAGCCGCCAGCAGCCGGCGGACCTCGTCGCGAAAGTTGCGGGTGTGCGGGCCGAACGAGACGGCCGCCCCGTA
>JBJTSM010000397.1:0-3569 GCA_046076685.1 Planctomycetia bacterium
TTGCGGGCCTTGCTGTTGGCCGGCCGGGCGCCGTGGTTGGCTTTCTTGAGATTTCGATGCGGCTTGGCCATAAGGACGAACTCCGAGGAGGAACTCAAGGATCCGGTCGATGCTTCGGCCGGTCGGGAAACGGTCGCGACGAGCCGACCAAGGCGATGTTGTACCACGCCAACGGTCGCTGTTCCATCCGGATGCGCGACTGTGGAAACACGCTTAAAATCGCCCGCGCGAGGGGTGCACCACGTCTCCCGTCGGCGGCTTGGCGTGTTCAGCCGCCAGCGATTCCCTCAGGCTCGTTCGCGCGATTTCCACGAAGCTCGCCCCCAGGAACCCGAACAGACCGCCCACGACAGCCGACGAGGCGCCGCCCAACACGGCACCCGCCGGTGAACTGGCGGTGAGCCAGAGCAGCGCCACGGTGCCGGCCAGGCCACCGCAGGCCGCACCAATGCCCGCCGACACCGGCACCAGTGCCCCGAGGCTCGACCGGCTTTCGAGGTGGGTGGGCTTCGCGGCGGGCAGGGCCGGCTGCTGCAACGGGAGGTCGCGACGCCCCGCGAGGTCTCTGTCGGTCTCCTCGCGAAGACGGGTGCCGATGGCGTTGCCGGCCACGTGCATGGCGACGCTGGCCAGCACCACGGCCGCGGCCATCCAGCCGGCGATGCCGAGCCAGCCGATCGCCGCGCAGGCCACGGCGAGCACGACCGCCAACCAGGAGTAGGTGACCAGATGCATGCGAGACTCCATCGAGATTGTAGTCGCCGCAGGGCCGCTGGACACAGGCACTGCCGGCCGGGGCCAACTTTCAAAACTCCGACTCGACCGCTTCCTGCTGGTAGATCGGCAGCAGGCGGTAGTAGACCTCGAGCGTGAGGATCGCGAGGCTCGTGTGGGCGAGCCTGCCGCCCGGGGCCGTGTCGTGGTCGGCAAAGAACCAACTGCCGGTCTCGTGGCCCTGGCGGGACTGCCGGGCCACCAGCTGATCGCGGTTCTTCTGGTTCCACCGCGGCCAGACCGGATGATTCAGCTGCAGGAGGGCCTGCGAGAGGTAGAAGTTCTGGTAGACCGCTTCGGGAGCCGGCCCCGGCTTCGCGAGGGTGGTGACGCCGCGCGTGAGCGGCTCTTCTTCCGGTCCCCAGCCGGTGTACATCCGGCAGAGCAGGCCGATCGCGGAGGTGCAGGGCTTGGCCGCCGGAGTGCGGTAGCCATAGGCGGCGCCGTGCTGCGACTGCACGCGGTCGAGAAACCGACGGATGCCGTCGATCGTCGGCGAGGGGGCCTCGAGCCCGGCCAGCTGCGCGCTTTTGAGCGCCGTCAGCTGCCAGGCGGTGATGGTGATGTCGCCCGACTGCCCGGGCAGGTAACGCCAGCCGCCACTGTGCATGTCCTGCGCGGTCTCGATAAACCGCACCGCGTCCCGCACGGCCGGTGCGAGCATGTCATCCTTCGTCATGCCGAGCGCCTCGGCCAGCACCAGCGTGGTCACACCGTGACCATACATCGTGCCTTCGCAGAAATCGGCCCCGCGGGGCGTGCGTTCCATCCGGCTCAGCAGGTAATAGATGCCGCGCGACACCGTCTCCTGGTGCCGGCCGTCGAGGTGGGTGTGCCCGGCGCCCAGAAATGGCAACAGCGCGATCGCCGTGCTCGCAGTGGAACCGGTGAGCGTGCCCGGATCGCGGCAGGCTCCCTGGCAGCGGCAACCGCTCAGGTCGAACTGCCAGGAGCCGTCGACGGCCTGATGCAGGCTCAGCCACTCGAGCCCGCGTTCGACGGCCGCCTCGCTTGCGGCATTCCCGCCGCGGCCGCGGACGCCGGCTGCGCGGGCGGCGCCCGTGCGGGACGCGAAGGGTTTGCCATCGGCGGTGCCGCCGACGGCAGCCGCCGGCCGGCCGGCGGATATCCGCTCGCGCCGGCGGGCCGCGATGATCCGCCGCGGGCGGAGACCGGCTGCGCGGTCGGTCCCGCTCCCGCCGGCGAGGCAGCGACCGGATCGGAGCCGTCCGTCTCGGTGCCGGCCGCATCGGCCGGCGGTGCGATGTCAGGCAGCACGTCTGCCGGATGCACCGCGACGAGCGGGGGCTCCAGGCCGCCCGTCGGATCGGCGACGGCTCCCGAGTCGGTCTGGGCGGCAACCTGTTCGCTCGCATCGACCTGGCTTGCGGCGCCGATCTCCACGCCCGCCACCGGATCGCCCGCCGGCTCCTCTTCGGTCGGCGGGCCGATGGAAAGCACGAGCGGGCGGGCGCGGGGCGGAGCCTCGCGGTCGAGCGCGAACCAGGCCAGGAGGATGCCGACGAGCAGGTGCGCGGCCAGGCTGAGGTAGCCCGAGCGGACGGCCGGGCTCTTCACAGTGCGGTCGACCCAGGGCGCGACCGCCGGCCCCGGCGGCGCAAGCTGCAGCACTTCCAGGGAGTCGGGATCCATGGCGACACTTTTCCGGCAGACTTTTCCGATCGGGAAAAGCCTACCTCCGCGGCGAGGCCTCGTGCCCGCGCAGACGGCGATCCCCCATCAGGCCCATGGAGGGGTATCGACTCCCGGCGTCCGGCGGCTGAAGGGGAGGCGGTGATGCCCGCCCCGATTCGCACCGCTATTCCTTGAAATCCTCGTCCACGCTCTGCTGGCCGTAGATCGGCAGGTGGCGGTAGTAGACCTCGAGGATCATCGTGGCCAGCGAGGTGCAGTAGATGCGGCCGCCCACCTCGGGGCCATGGCCTCCGTTCACGCCGTCGAACCAGCTGCCCTTCTCGTGACCGTCCTGGGCCTGGGCCTTCACGAGCATGTCGCGCATCCTGTTGTTCCAGCTCACCCACTGCTCGCCCTCGATGTGGTGCAGCACCTGGGTGGCGTAGTAGTCGTAGTAGAGATCGTTGTTGGGGCCCGCCTTCGCCAGCCGCTCGGCGCCGCGCTTCAGTGCGGGGTGATCCCGCTTCCAGCCGAGGTACATCCGGCAGAGCAGGCCCACGGCGTTGAGCGGGGGGCTGTTGCCCGGGTCGCGGTAGCCGTACGCCGAGCCGTCGTCGGACTGGACGGAGTTCAAGAACGCCACCGCCCCCTTCACCGAGCGGGGATCGATCTGGAGAAACGCCATGTGGCCGCTCTTCAGGGCCATGAGGTTCCAGCCGACGATCGACGTGTCGCCGGGCGACTTGGGGCTGTATCCCCAGCCACCGCCGACGGGGTCCTGCGACGCCGACACGTAGGCGACCGCCAGCTGGGCCGGCATGGCCAGCCGTCGATCCTGGGTCATGGCATAGGCCTCGGAAAGGCAGATGCCCGTCAGCCCTTGCACGTAACTGCCCTCGCCGGCATTGCCCTTGCCGTTCACCACCTTGGTCGCCAGCGCCGTCAGGCCGTATTCGAGCTGCCGCTTGTAGGGGCCGTCCTTGTGCGTGTAGCCACGGCCGAGGAAGGGCAGGATCGCCATCGCGGCCCTGGCCTTTGCCCTGCTGACCTTGCCCATCACGGCCCTGACCCTGCTGGCCCTGACCCTCGCGATCTTGACCTTGGCCCTGCTGCGCCTGCCCATCGCGGTCTTGGACTTCGCGGCCTCCTTCGCCACCTGC
>JBJTSM010000398.1:0-5294 GCA_046076685.1 Planctomycetia bacterium
CGACGTCGGTGTAGATCTCGCAAAGGTCGGCGTCGAGCACGGCGGCGAGCGCGACGGCGGTGGTGTCGGAGCCGCCGCGGCCGAGCGTGGTGATGTTGCCGTTCTGGTCGATCCCCTGGAAGCCGGCGGCGATCACGATCGCGCCGTCGTCGAGCAGCTTCTTGACGTGGTCGGTCGAGATCGACTTGATGCGGGCCTTCGTGTGGGTCGAGTCGGTGCGGATGCCGATCTGGGCGCCGGTGAGGCTCACCGCCTTGTGGCCCAGCGACTGGATCGCCATGGCGAAGAGGGCCACGCTCACCTGCTCGCCGGTGGAGAGCAGCATGTCCATCTCGCGGGCGCTCGGCCGCTCGGAGATCTGCTTGGCCAGATCGACGAGCACGTCGGTCTGGTGGCCCATGGCGCTGACGACGACCACCACCTGGTGGCCCGCCTGCTGCCGGGCGATCGCCTTCCTGGCGGCCGCGAGGATCTTCTGGGGGTCGGCCACGCTCGTCCCGCCGAACTTCTGCACCACGAGTGCCATCGACATCATCTCCCTGCGTTGCTTGTCAGCGCGAATGTCTGCGTTGCTTGTCAGCGCGAATATCAGCCCTTCAAAAATTCGCCCATCAGCTTCCAGCCGGGCAGGATCGACACCCCGCCCGCGCCGGCCGCGATCTCGTCGTAGGTTCTCTGGCCCGTGGCCGCGATGCCGCTGCCGGCCATCACGAACGGCACGGGGCCGCGGGAATGGGTCTTCGTCGAGATGAAGGTGGGGTGATCGGGGCAGACGAGGATCCGATGCTCCGGCACGCCCGCCAGATGCTCGGCGATCGGCCGGACGATCTTCGCATCGATCTCCTCGATCGCCTTCACCTTCTCCACCGCGTCGCCCTGGTGGCTCGCCTCGTCGGGCGCCTCGACGTGCACGCAGACGAGATCGGCCGTGGCGAGTTCGTCGATCGCCGCCCGGCCCTTGGCCGCGTAGTCGGTGTCGAGGTAGCCCGTGGCGCCCACCACCTCGCGCCGCTTCCAGCCGGCCAGCGACGCCAGCCCGCGCAGGAGATCGACGGCCGTGATCATCGTGCCGTTCGTGCCGTATTTGGTGGTGAAGGGCTCCATCGCCGGCGCGCGGCCGACGCCCCACAGCCAGACGTGCGTGGCCGGCCGCTTGCCGGCCGCGATCCGCGCCCGGTTCACCGGATGGCCGGCCAGCCAGCGCGCGCTCTTCGTCATGATCTCGGTGAGCAGCCGGCTGCCCGAGCCGCGCGGAAAGGAGTCGGCGACCGACTTGTCCATCAGGTCGTGCGGGGGCGTGGCCCGCAGGTCGGCCCCCAGCGGGGCGGCCTGCCCGGCGGCGCCGCGATACATGAGCAGGTTCCGGTAGCTGACGCCCGGCTTGAATTCCCAGGCCGCGGCGAGCTCGGGGAAGTCGGCGGCGAGCCCGGCTTGCGCCGCGGCGAGCAGCTCCGTGCCCTCCTCCGTCGAGATGTGGCCGGCGGTGAAGTCCTCCATGATGGCCTCGCCCGTCGCGCCGGCTGGAGCGCCGGCCGTGCCATTAACGCGGATCGTCACGAGGTTGCACCGCACGGCCCAGTCGTCGGGCCCGAGCGTGATGCCCTGGGCGGCGGCCTCGAGCGGCGCCCGGCCGGTGAAATAGGCGAGCGGGTCGTAGCCCATCAGGCTCATGCAGGCCACTTCGGAACCGGGCGGCAGGCTGTCTGGCACGTGGTTGGTGAGCCCGACACGGCCGCGGGCCGCCAGCGCGTCCATCGCGGGAGTGCGGGCGGCCTGGAAGGGAGTCTTGCCGCCGAGCGACGCCTGCGGGGCGTCGGCTGCGCCGTCGGGGATCACGATCACGAATTTCATAACGGGTTCCTACTCCTCGAGCACGCTCAGGCAGACGCTCCTGCCACGGACCACGTCGCAGGTGTCGATCGCGGCGACCGCCTTCTGCACGGCGGCCGAGCCGCAGGCATGGGTCATGATCACGAGCGGCACGCCCGCGTCGGACGAGCCCGGCACGTCGTGCTGGATGACCGAGGCGATCGAGATGCCGTGTTCGCCGAGCGTGCCGGTGATCTTCGCCAGCACGCCGGGCTGATCCTTCACGCGGATCCGCAGGAAGTGCCGCTCCTGTGCGGAGGTGTCGCTGATCTTCGCGGCCGGCGTGTCGGATTCGAGCACGCCCGTGGTGCGGAAGGTGATCGCCGCGCGGCCCACCACCGTGTCGATGATGTCGGCCACGACGGCCGAGGCGGTGGGCATCTGGCCGGCCCCGAGGCCGTGGAAGAACATCCGGCCGACGGCGTCGCCCACGATGCTGACGGCGTTGTAGGCGCCGCGGGTCTCGGCCAGCGGCGTGCCGATCTTGACGAGCGCCGGCGCCACCCGCATCGCGAGCCGGCCGTCGCTGCGGCTGGCCACGGCCACGAGCCGGATCCGGTAGCCGAGTTCGCCCGCGTATTTCAGGAGGTCGAGGTCGAGCCCGTCGATGCCGGTCCGCGGGATCTCGGCCCACGGCACCCAGACGCCGAAGGCGAGGTGGGCGAGGATGGCGAGCTTCTGCGTGGCGTCGGTGCCGTCGACGTCCATCGAGGGATCGGCCTCGGCGAAGCCCTTGGCCTGCGCGAGCTTGAGCACCTCGGCGTAGTCGGCGCCGTCCTCCTCCATCCGCGTGAGGATGAAGTTGCTCGTGCCGTTCAAGATGCCGCGGATCGACTCGATGCGGTTGGCGGCCAGGCACTCGCCGATGGCGGCCACGATCGGGATGCCGCCGGCGACGGCCGCCTCGAAGGCGATCGACCGGCCCAGCTTCCGCGCCAGTTCGAAGAGTTCCGGACCGTGCTCGGCGAGCAACGCCTTGTTGGCGGTGACGACGTCCTTCCCGCCCTGCAGCAGCTCGATCATCATCGACCGCGCGGGCTCGAGGCCGCCCACGAGCAGGGCCGCCACGGAGATCGAGGGATCCCGGGAGATGTCGCGGATGTCGGACGAGATCCTGCCGCCCGGCACCTGCACGCTGCGGGCCTTGGCCACATCCTTCACGACGGCCCGCTCGACGACGATCGGCCGGCCGGCATGCCGCGTGATGTGATCGGCCGACTCGACGAGCAGGCGGACGACGCCCGACCCGACGGTGCCCAAACCGACGACGCCGACGCGGACAGGTGCGGTCATGACCGGAACGACTCCAGGAAAGCGGAAGGAACCTCAGATGGTACTGAGCGTAGCTCGCATCTGGAAGCACGCCCCGCGTTTTTCGGCGGAGGTTCGATCGTGCCGGTCGTGTCGGTCGTGCCGGCGAAGGTGGTCCGCTGCCGCGTCAGTTGGGTTCCGGGGCTGTACTCGTGACCGTGCCGCGGAGGGGTTCCTCCTCTAAGCGGCCGAACCCGACGTTCGTCCGTTGACGGAGCGTCAGCCGGTCGCCGGTCATGTCGAGGGTGATCGTCACGAGGAACGGGGTTCGCGGAAAGACGATCCGGGCGGTGAACGAATCTTCCTGCCATCCCCCGGCGGCCGCGATCGCCTGGCGTTCGAACGCTCCCAGCGCCAACTCGCCCGCAACCCACCGTCCGCGTCCGCAGACGATCCGTTCCTCGCGGCCGGCGACGCGGAGCACGAGCAGATCGGACTCCTCGCCTCGCTCCACGGCGGCCACCTCGATCCGACGTGGATTGTCGGCGAACGTGAACCGTCGTCCGACGAAGGCTGCGGAGGGAGAGCCCGCGGTCGGCGTCGGCAGAACGAGGTCTGCCAGACGCCCGCGGAGCCGTGCCAGGAGGACGGGGTCGTCGGTGACGGCGTTGTCGCCCAACGCCGGCAGCAGATGCCGCCACACGATGTCGAGAATTCCCTGCATGTCGCTGGTGCCGGCGGTGATGGCGACAACGGCATCCTGCCGGGGCATCACCACGCAGAACTGGCCAAACGCCCCGTCCCCGCGAAAGGCTCCGTGGCGGCACCGCCAGAACTGGTAGCCGTATCCCTGATCCCAATCGCTGTCGGGATCACTGCCGTTGGCCGTCTGCCTCGCCGTGGCCGCATCGATCCACTCCGCCGGCACGAGTTGCCGATCGCGCCATCGGCCACGCTGGAGGAGCAGCTGGCCGAACGCCGCGATGTCGCCCGTGCGCAGCGACAGCCCGTACCCTCCGACGGCGATCCCCTCCGGGCTCCGCTCCCATGTCGCACCCTCAATTCCCAGCGGTGCGAGGAGACGCGGCGCGAGGTAGTCGAGCAGTGCTTCTCCCGTGACCTGCTCCACGATCGCCGCCTGCATGAAGGTGGCCGACGAACTGTAGAGAAAATGGGTGCCGGGCTTGAACGGCACGGGATGTGCGAGAAATGACTTCACCCAGCCTCCCGCGGCCGGCCGTGGCGCATCCGTCTGGTGACCGGTCGCCATCCGCAGCAGGTCTGCCACCCGCATCGCCCGGAGGTGGGGAGAGATTTCCCCGGGCGCCTCGGCCGGGAAGAACGACACGACGCGATCGGCGACTGCGAGCCTGCCATCGGCCACGGCGAGGCCGACCGCCGTGGCGGTGAAGCTCTTGGAAAGCGAGTAGAGCGAGTGCGGCGTGGCTGCGTCGTAGGGCTTCCACCACCCCTCCGCGACGACATGGCCGTGCCGCACCACCACCAGTCCGTGGAGGCCCTCGTGCCGGTCGAGAGCGTCGACGAGGTCGAGCAGGCCGGCCGCCGCCACCCCCTGCGATCCAGGGTCACTCCGCGGCAGGACTGCTTCCGCATGCTCCGGCCAGCCGCCAGCCATGGCGAGCCAAGCCAGTATGCAAACCGCCCCCAGCAGTCCCTCGCTTCGCCGCTCAGATGGCATCGCCGACGCTCCTTTCCGCGCGAGACTCTTGAAAGAGGATAGGTCGATGGGCGCCGCGCACGCAACCGCTGGACCCTCGGGGCTCGAAGTCGGCCTCCGGGCATCGTAGGGTCGGGGAACATGTGGACCGCTCGCCGGGTGTCCTGTTTTTCACCGATCGCGTACAACGGGGCTGCAAGTCCGCCTTCCGACCCCTGCGTCTCGTCGCCTGAGGAGCTTCCCGCCTTGGAATCATCGGCCCGCGAATTTCTCGTCCGACTTCTCGAAACCCCGAGCCCGTCGGGCTACGAACAGCCGATCCAGCGGGTCGTGCGGGACTATCTGTCGGGCATCGCCGACACCGTCGTCACCGATCCCCACGGCAACGTGATCGGCGCGAAAAACCCCGCCGCTCCCATGCGGATGCTGCTGGCCGGCCACTGCGACCAGATCGGCCTGATCGTGCAATACATCGATTCCGACGGGTTCATCTCGG
>JBJTSM010000399.1:0-2640 GCA_046076685.1 Planctomycetia bacterium
CGTGGAGGAGATCGATCAGCGCATGCTCGCAGCCGGCTGCCGGGGCGAGGAACTTGCCCGCACGGTGAGGCTGCTGGACGATCTCCAGGATCGCGAGCGGGAGCGGAGTGCGCTCGTCGAGACGATCTTCCATCCGGTGCCAAGCGTACAGTCGCGGCTGCGGGGCCCGCGAGCGACCGGGGTTCACGGCTGCTGGGATGCCGCGCGAACCGCGGTGTATGTGAGCGCCGCCGGGCTCGGGCTCCTTGGGCGGGCAGTGCACTGCAACTGCGGCCGTCCCTCACTCTGGGCGTTCCTGCCGCTCGACTGAACCCCCGTTCGTTCGTCAAGCCGCAGGCGAATACGTCGGCAACTGCATGTCACCGTCGCTGGTCAAACAATTAGGAAACAGATCCCGTCGCCGTCAGGCCAGTGTCGCGAGGCCGGGGGCGATCATGCGGAGAAGCGTGCTCGGCACAGGGAGTACCTCCAGAGACACGAGCCCCGCCACTTTCAAGCGAACAGGAACGCCATGCCCCTTTAAGATCGCGAGCACCGGCAAGAGGGCCGATGCTGACCGCCAGGCAGTCCACGCCGTACGCAGCATGGCAAACGAAACCGCGAATCCTGACTCATCGGCATCGATCACGACCGGGCGACCATCCAGCGTTCCCGCGAGTCGCCCGGCCACGATCAGTTTGGGGATGAACCCGTGTCTCGTGTGCGGATCTTGAGCGTACCGTGCAACACCCACTCGGCATGCTCCGCCGACGGACCCGTGCCGCTCGGAATCTTGATGTGCATGTTTTCGAACTCGTACGTGATCTCCGCACGCCGGCCGGTGAGGTTGTCGTAGAGGCCGATCAGCAGATCCGGCCAATTGTTGGCGTAATTGTCGCCCATGAGCAGAGCTCCAAATAGAAATGGGGAAACGGTCGCGGCTGCTAAAGTATATGCCGCGGCGACGATCGGCAAGTACGGGCACGAAATACCGGGGACCCAGTGGCCTGCCCCTCTTGCCATCCCCAGGCCAATGCCGAGCACACTCGCCGAATCGGGTATGGCTCACTTGGATGCTGGAGCCGGGAACGGCCGAAGAGCCGGTCCAAACCGGTCGTTGCGTGCCTTGCCCCGCCGCCCGACCGGGAAATCGAGCCAGAGTGCTTGCAGCGACAGATCCACATCCCGGATGAAAAACACGAGCGAGCCGATCAGGGAGCACATGCAACCGACAAAAAGCGCGACGATGAGCCCCGCAATTTCCACGCGGAACAGAGCCCCACAGAAGAGCAGAATCACGAGGACAGCCACGACCAGCACGCTGACGGCTGCCATGGCGATGCTCGTCCGCAGGATTTGTGCCCGCTGGGAAAGAATTTCAAGCTTCGCGTAGCAGACCTCCAGTTCATCATTCCCGACGATTTCGCAGTCCGCGGCGACCAGTCGCGCACGGTCGATGACGCGGGCGATCCGGTTGGTCATGCACAACAACAGCAAACCCACGCCGGAGATCAAGATCACCGGGCCTATCGCCAGTTGCAGCGTCGGGATCAGCGATTCGAGTGAGAGCGTGCCTTGTCCCATGGTGCTGCCATGCGTCAGACGCCGAGGTACTCGTGCTTCGCCTGCAGGGCAAGAACCGCAGACCTGGGCTGCGCGTAACGGTGAAAAGCTCGCCGTCCCATGGGTTGCCAGCGAACGATATCGCCAAAGCGTCTGGGCACGCGAGGCATTGCGTTCACGGGGCGACTTGCCAATCCGCCGCTAGCTCCTAATGTTCAACCGTTCGAAAGATTTCTCTTCGCTGAATCCCTTTTCCACCGGAGTTTCCATGTTGCTTCGCAAGTTCACTGCCGCCTTCGCCGCGGCCGTTCTCATGTTTTCCGGCACGGCCGTCCTGAAGGCCGGCGATATTGTCGAAACGGCCGTTGGAGCTGGCACGTTCAAGACCCTGGCAGCAGCTCTCGGAGCGGCCGAACTCGTCGACACGCTCAAGGGAGCCGGCCCGTTTACCGTGTTCGCGCCGACGGACGATGCATTCGCGAAGCTGCCGGCAGGCACCGTCGAATCCCTGCTGAAGCCGGAGAACAAGGGCAAGCTGAAGGCCATCCTGCTCCTTCACGTGGTCCCGGGGTCCGTGACTGCAGCCGACGTCGTAAAGCTCAAGGAAGCCAAGACCGCCGGCGGGGCGACGGTGAAGATTTCCACGGATGGCGGCGTGAAGGTTGGCACAGCCAAAGGCATGTCCAACGTCACGAAGACCGACATCAAGACCAGCAATGGCGTGATCCACGTGATCGATGCCGTGATTCTCCCGGAGTGATCGCGGCCCGAGGCTGATCGCTCGATTCGGCACCCCGTACGTTTCGCCGTGCGGGGTGCCGCTTTTTTGTGAATGACGACACCACCGCCATGAGGGTCTTCGAACGACCGCTCATGTTGGAGGCGGTCGTAGACGAGGAATGTGCGGTCACCAGGCCGCGGTGATGTGGACTGGGTGGGGCGGTTGTGGTATGGGTCAACCGTCCTTTGGCGGCTTGATCATGACCATGACCAATCGGATGTTGCTTTTGCTGCTCGTTTGTTCCGGCGGGTGCGCCAATGCACTCGTGGCGGTGAAGCGAGATTTCGCCGACGCCCACAAGGCGATCAAGGCGGATC
>JBJTSM010000400.1:0-2365 GCA_046076685.1 Planctomycetia bacterium
CCACCGCCCGCTGCTTCAGGCTGTCGATGATCGATAGCGCCGTCTGCTTGTCGCCCGAGCGGGCAAGCGCTATCGCCAGCTGCCCCTGCGTGAGCCGGGCGTCGAGCTTCATCCAGCATTTCCGCGCGACGTCGAAGGCCCAGCGGATCGCCTCGGCGGGCTCCCCCTCCGGCGGCGCGTCGGCCGAGAAGAAGCTGCGGGCGTAGAGGGCGAAGACGCCCAGCGGCGTGAGCACGACCTCGTCGGGCTTGCCGGCCCAGAGTTCTTCGGCCCGCCGCTTCTCCGCCACGAGCCGGCCGTCGAGCCAGGGAATCGTCTTGAGTGCCGGCTGCACGAGGTCGTTGCCGCCGGGCACGGCGGGCTTCACGCCCGCCACGCGGAGCCGGCCGAAGCCGGCGAGGATGCCGAGGGTGACCGAGTCGCAGGTCTGGCCCCCGGGAAACCAGGGCCAGCCGCCGTCGCCGTTCCGCAGCGACTCGAGCCGCCCGAGCCCGGCCGCCAGTTCGTTGTCGGCGCGGGTGGCGTCGAACAACAGTGCGATCCGTGCCCGCGCCTCCTTTTCGTCCACCGCGTCGCGCACCCACGGCGTCTCGGCGAGGAGCGTCTTCACGACGTCTGTATTCTTTTCGAGCGGGCTTTCGAGCGCGTTTGCTTTTCCTGACGCAGCAGCCCCCTTCCACTGCTCGAACACCTTCGCGATCCGCGGGTCGCTCGTGGCCAGATGCCGTGCGAGGCTGTTGGCGTAGAGCCGCGTGAAGAGGGTCTCGGTGCTCTCGTCGGCCTGCTCCATGATCGCGGGCAGGGCGAGCACGGCGTACCAGGCCGGATTCGAGGCCGTCTGCACGACGAGCGACTGGCTCTGGATGGCGGTGCCGCCGCTCTTCACGAGCCGGTCGATCGCGATCGTCCGTTCGCCCGGGCCCCGCAGCGTGACGGGCACCGATTCACTCACGAGCACCCGGCGGGGCAGCACAGCAAGAAAGGCCTCCTCGCCGTCGGCCGCCTTGCCGGCCGAGCCGGTGGCGAGATAGCGGAGCGTGTCGGTGCCGTCGGCGACCTTCACGGTGAAGACGACCGGCTTCGACTCGCCGGCGGCGAGGTCGAAGGGGAGTTCCCGCGGGCCTGCCACGAGCGTGTCGCGGGAGTCGTTCGTACGGGCGTCGGCGAGGGAAAACTTCACCGTCCCGGCGAGCCGGCCGGTCGACGTGTTGCTCACCTTCACCGGAATCTGCACGAGGTCTCCCTCCCGGAGAAACCGCGGCATCACCGGCTCGACCATCAGGTCTTTTACAGACACGCATTGATCGACGAATACCCCGCTGCGGAGGCCCGCGTCGTGGGCGAGCCCCTTGAACTGCCAGGTGGTGAGCGTGTCGGGGAGCGTGAACTCGATCGTCACGACGCCGTCCTTGTCGGACGAGAGCGTGGGCAGGAAGAACGCCGTCTCGACCAGGTTCTTCCGCGGCGGCGGGGCGGCGGGAGCCCCCGCCGGCGGCCCACCCGATTCGCCCGGCCCACCCGATTCGTCACGCTGTTGTTCCTTGTCGGCCTCCCGCTTCCGGGCTGCATTCATCGCCAGGCCGTCGGCCGCGGCGTCGGGCGGTGCCGCGGCCATGGCCATCGGAGCCGCCGCCATCTCCCGTATCATCGCCCCCTTCGCCATGCGGCGTCCGCCGCCGCCAAAGCCTCCGCCCCAGCCGCCCCGCATCGGCGAGCCGAAGGGAGCGCGGAGCTGCCGATACGACATCTCTGGCACGTCGGCGTAGACCATCGCGAACTGGCCGAGGATCTGGTTGAAGCCCTCGCCGCCGTTCGAGAAGGCGAGGTTCAGCCAGCTCGACTCGCGGCGGAAGAGGCCCATCAGTCCGCCGCCGGGCCACTGGTGCAGCGCGAGCGCGTCGAGCGACTGGTCGTAGAGCGTGGCCACCATCTCGGCAAGCGCCGGGGCGGCGGGGCCCGCGACCGGATCGGCCACGCTCCTCACCTTCGCCCGCCAGATCTCCTTCGCGCCGGGCTCGAGCCGCCGCGTGAACCGCTCCCACTCGATCGCGAACTGCTTGTTCGTCCAGGGCACGTCGATGGTCTGCGCCTGCACGTGCAGCCGGCCGTCGCGGACGAGCCACGCCCGCACGGTGAACCCGCCGCGGTGTTCGTCGCCCACCTTCAGGCCTACGGGCCACTGCGTGCGGCCCGGCTCGGTCCAAAATCGCTTCAGTGTGCGGCCCGCCTGCGAGATCTCGACGAGCGCGCGACCCTTGTCGTAGCCCGTGCCCACGAGGGCCGTGAACTCGCTGCCCGGGGCGGCCGACTGCCGCTGCGACCGCATCACGAAGGCCCGCTTCACGCCGTAGCGGTCGGCCTTGGG
>JBJTSM010000401.1:0-2004 GCA_046076685.1 Planctomycetia bacterium
CACGCTCGCGGCCGGCATGCCCGAGCCGTGGCAGCTCCTGCCGGGCCGATCGAATCCGCCCAACCGGGCCAACGGCCGCGTCAATCTCGTGCTCGCAGAGGAGGCCGGGGTCATTCCGCGGTCCACACTCTTTCTCTACGAGGCGATCGAATACGAGCCGTCGATCCCGGGCTCGAACATGCAGTTTGCCGACATCCGCCGGATGCTGCGCGACGAGGCAAAGCATGCGGCCGTGGCCGACGGCGTCTTCGGCAACGCCCAGCAGCCGGTGATGGTGCTGCCGAATCTCTATTTCTTTGCGCGGGCTGCGGCCGACCTCGCCTATCTCGACACGCCCGACGAAGAGGTGCTCGGCGACCTGGCCGATCTGCTCGGCGGCCCGCGCGACCTGCTCGTGCCGGCCTGGCGGTGCCTCTCGCTGCCGCTCGATCGCCTCCCCGCCGACCTGCCGGCAGAGCTCCGGAAGGCGACGCTCACGGGCGAAGCGGGACAGTTCATCCCGGGCGGCCAGCGGCAGTATCTCGACATCCTGGCGGCGGAGGTGGAGAGCCGCCGGGGGCTCTTGGAGGCGATCGCCAAGCCCGCCGGCTCCGCCGACGAGGCCGCTGCAAAGCTGGCCGCCGCCACGCGGGCGATCGTGGGCTGGTGGAAGGTGCATGGCTACGTCAACGACGGCGACGAGCGCACCCCCTTCGCCTGGCGGTTCGTCCGGGGCGAGCACGTGGGTGCCCTCAGGGCCTGGGCCAAGGCGAACGTCACCGACCGCGACGCGGTCATCGCCGCCGCCGCCAGATCGCTCGCGGCCTCGGGAACGCTCGGTGAAGAGGAGGCCGCCAAGCGGCTCGCCGAGGTCGTGCCCGTGGCTCGCTAGGCATACCGAAGCGAGTGCGGCGCGCGATACATCGTGCCGTGTTCGGCGACCTCGAAGCCGAGCTTCGTGAAGAGCTGGATCGCCGGGCTGTTCGACAGGGGCACGTGCGTCTCTGCGAGCGTCACGCCCTCCTGCGCGAGGTCGTGCAGCGCCTCCGCCACCATGTAGTGGGCGAGGCCCTGCCGCCGCCGGGGCCCCTCGATCCCCACGTGCAAGAGCCCCGCCGCCGACACGCCCCAGGCCGCCGCCAATGGCTGCATGTCCCAGAACGAGGCCGTGCCGAGCAGGTCTTCGCCCGCGCCGCGCAGTTCGTAGCGACGCAGCGTGATCCCCGTGGTCGTGGCCGCCTCCCACCACGTCCGCCGCGACGGCTCGTCGATCACCCGCAGCGTCGTCGACCGGCGGATCGCCAGCTGGAGCCGGTTGACCGGCGGCCGAAAGCCCGCGAGCGGCCGGCGCAGCACGCCGATCCGCTCCGCCGGCTCGTATCCGGCCCGGCGAAACACCCCCTGCATGCCCGGCGAGGAGTCGAGGATCCCCGGCAGGTCGGCGCCGCCATAGAGCCCGAGATAGAAGCTCCGCATGCCGGGCGAGCCGCCCCCCAGGAGCACCGTCGCGCCGCGGCGCCGCAGGTAGTCTTCGCACCGGGCGAGCAGCCCGGCGCCGATCGACTCCTGCTCGGCATGCGGCACCACCACCACCAGCAGCGTGGCGCCCACGGAGGTGTCGATCGCCGAATGTTCGCCGTTCGGCCCGAAGGCGGCATGCGCGAAGCCCACCGCCCGGCCGTCGTCCACGGCCACGATCAGCCCCTCCCGGTCGAAATAGGGCTTCGAGAAGACGCAGGCCTCGAGCAGGGCCGAGGTCATCGGCTGCATCGCCGACGGCCCGAGATCGGCCGACCTCCAGGCGTCGGCCAACCGCGGCGGGTCGTCGTTGCGAAAGCAGCGGAATTCGATCACGCGGTCGCCCCCGACGCGGGCCCGTCGGCGGCCAGCCGCACGTAGAGCCGGCCCGCCTCCTCGCGAATCTCGTGCACCTGCTGCCGCACCGTGGGGCTCAGGCCGTGCCGGCCGGTGACGACGTCGAACTGCCAGCCGTGCCAGGGACAGGTGAGCACCGTGCCGCAGAGC
>JBJTSM010000402.1:0-2107 GCA_046076685.1 Planctomycetia bacterium
CGGAAAGCGCCGCGTCGCGGACGAACTCCGCATCGAGGCGGAAGGCCGACTGCCGCGCCCACTCCCGATTCAAGGGATCGGCGGCCGCCACTTCGGCCGTGGCGACGGCGGTCTGCCGGTAGGTCGCGCTCGTGACGATCGTGCGGACCATGTGCTTGATGTCCCACCCGGAGTCGATGAACTCGCAGGCCAGCCAGTCGAGCAGGGCCGGGTTGGCGGGTGGCTCGCCCTGTGCTCCCAGGTCGTCGAGCACCTTCGAGAGCCCCGTGCCGAAGAACTGCTTCCAGAGCCGGTTCATCACGACCCGCGCCGTGAGCGGGTTGTCGCGCGAGACGAGCCAGCGGGCGAGATCGAGCCGGTTCGGCTCGCGGCCCTCGATCACCGGGCCGGGCAGGTAGGACGGGAACGCCGGCTTCATCACCTCGCCGCTCTCGTCCATCCAGTTGCCGCGGGGCAGGATCCGGACGGTCCGCGGCTTGTCGTTCCGCACGCTGACGAGGCACTTGGCCAACGGCTCGTAGAACTCCTTGCGTTCCTTCTCGGCCTTCGCCAGGCCGTCGCGCTCCGCCTGGAAGACCTTCGTGGCCCGGCTGCGGAAATAGTCCCGCAGCCGGTTCTTGTCGTTGCCGTCGCGCTGGGCCGGCTCCTTGGCGAGGGCGGCCGCCACCTGCTTCGCGGCGTTCTTCTCGGCGTCGGTCGCCTGGGCGTCGGGCCGCAGCTCCGGCAGCGTCACGCCGTAGGCGACGACGTCGGCCTCCCACTGCTGCTGCGCGGCGTCGAGCTGCGGAAGCATCGCGTCGTACTTTTTCTTCGCCTCCGCAAGCGCGGCGTCGAGCGTGGCCAGCCGCCCGTGCTCCTCCGGCGTGCCGACGATCATGCCGTCCTCCGGATGGCCGATGATCGGCTCCTTGATGTCGGCGAAGAACGCACCGAGCGCGTAGAAATCGCGGGTCGTGAACGGGTCGAACTTGTGGTCGTGGCACTGCGCGCAGCCGGTGGTCTGCCCGAGCCACGCCGCACCGATGGCGCGGACCCTGTCGGTGAGCATCCGCGCCTCGTAGTCCTTGGGCTGGGCGCCCCCCTCTTCGGTCGTCAGGAGCAGCCGGTTGAACGCCGAGCCGACCCGCGTCTCCTGGCTCGCGTCGGGCACCAGATCACCGGCCACCTGGTGGATCGTGAACTGGTCGAACGGCTGGTTCGCGTTGAAGCTCCTGATCACCCAGTCGCGGTAGGGCCAGACGTTCCGCGGGGTGTCGCTGTGATAGCCGATCGTGTCGGCGAACCGCACGACGTCGAGCCAGCCGATCGCCATCCGCTCCCCGTAGTGCGGGCTGGCGAGCAGCCTGTCCAACAACAACATGTATGCATCCGACCGCGTGTCGGCGACGAAGGCCTCGACGTCGGCGGGCGACGGGGGCAGGCCGACGAGATCGAACGACAGCCTGCGGATGAGCGTGCGGCGATCGGCCTCCCGCGACGGCCGCAGGCCGACTTCCGCGAGCCGCCGGCCGACAAGGTGGTCGATGCCGCCCGAGCCGGCGGGGATCTCGGGCTTGTGGGGCGGCTCGTAGGCCCAGTGCTTCTGGTATTCGGCCCCCTGCTCGATCCACCGCGTGAGGATCGCCTTCTGTCCGGCGTCGAGCCTCTTGTGCGATTCGGGCGGCGGCATCAGTTCGCCCGGGTCGGCGGCGTCGATCCTGGCCACGAGTGTGCTCTCGGCCGGCTTGCCCGGCACGATCGCGCCGGCCGCCACCGCGTCGTCCCGGACGTCGAGCCGCAGGTCGGCCTGGCGGTGCCCCGCGTCGGGGCCGTGGCAGGCGAAACAGTTGTCGGACAGGATCGGCCGGATGTCGCGATTGAACGACACGGGCTCGGCCGCCATGGCGAACGCTGCCGGCAAAGCCGCCGCGACGGCCAGGGCGATCGCCCGCCAGCGGCACGCAAAGCCGTGCACCATCGGATCACTCCCTTGGATGAAACCCGTAGAAAACACCCGCTTCGCCGCCAGGCGTGCCTCGTACACGAGCCTGACGCGGACCACCCAGACGAGGCACCTGGCGGCGGCTCGGAGCGGGCGATCGATCGGCGGTGCCGGACGACCATGGAT